>JBBQPB010000242.1:0-3941 GCA_038331435.1 Thermomicrobiales bacterium
CCTTTTCAAAGGAGGAATGGGCTCCGCGCACGATTCGGCCCAAGATCCAGCGCATCCTGGCCGGTGGGCTGGAGCCGCTGTCGAATCCGATTCCGAACCATCGCTCGAACTTGCGCGAGGGCATCGATCCGATGGAAACGATCGCCGACCTGCCGCTCGACCGGACGGTGGGCCCGGCGCCGAACATCCGCGGAGGAGCCTCGGAAGCGGCTCGGCGGCTCGATCAGTTCCTGTCCTCACGGCTTGCCCGCTACGATCGCGATCGCAACGACCCCACGATCGAGGGAACCACCCAGCTCTCGCCCTATCTTCACTTTGGGCAGATCTCCGTGGAAGAGATCGTGACCAGGGCGATGGCCGCCGCGGACGACGGGGTTTCTTCGGAAGCGATCGCGTCGTTCGTGAACGAGATCGTGGTGCAGCGCGAACTTTGCATCAATTTCGCGTTGCGGAACCCAGCGTACGATCGCTTCGCCGGACTCCCCGACTGGGGCAGGAAAACCCTCGCCGTTCACGCGGTCGATCCACGCCCGGCGCTCTATTCGCGAGCTGTTCTGGAGGCTGGCGAAACCGCCGATGCGCTCTGGAATGCCTGCCAACGACAGATTGTGCGTGATGGGTTTCTCAACAATCGATTGCGCATGTATTGGGCCAAGCAACTGCCGCTCTGGACCGAAACGGCCGAAGTAGCCTTCGACATTGCCGTCGAGCTCAACGACCGTTACTTCATCGATGGGCGGGATCCGAATGGCTACGCTGGCATCGCTTGGTCAATCGGCGGCCGGCACGACCGTCCCTTTCCCCCAAACCGCCCGATCCTCGGCCTGGTGCGACCGATGGGACAAAAGGGGCAACGGAAGTATTTCGATATCGATCGCTACATCGCGCGGGTTGAAAACGACGCGTAGCGACTCCGATCAGCACTGTTATGGCAACTGTCCGTATCGGCCAACTCGTTTGGTGCGAAGATAGGCACCCGTCCATCGCCAATTGGGCCACGAACGGCACACGTGAGAAGGAACGAAACAGACCATGGCGTCGAAACCGAACATTCTCATCCTCTGGGGTGACGATATCGGCTGGTGGAACATCAGCTACAACAACCGCGGGCAGATGGGGTATCGCACCCCGAACATCGACCGCATTGGCAACGAGGGTGTGTCCTTTACTGACTACTACGGCCAGCAGTCCTGCACCGCCGGACGGGCTGCCTTCATTACCGGGCAGAATCCCTGGCGCACCGGCTTGACCAAAGTCGGAATTCCGGGAGCGCCGCTCGGTTTGCAAAAGGAAGATCCCACCATCGCCGAGCTGCTCAAGCCACTTGGGTATGCCACCGGCCAGTTTGGCAAGAATCACCTGGGCGACAAGGACGAATTTCTGCCGACCATGCACGGCTTTGATGAATTCTTCGGCAACCTCTATCACCTCAATGCCGAGGAAGAGCCGGAAGATCCAGATTTTCCGAAGAGTGAAGCGTTTCGCGCGCGCTACATGCCGCGTGGGGTCATGCACTCCTGGGCGAACGGAGACGGCACGCAAAAGGTCGAAGATACCGGTCCGCTCACCCGCAAGCGCATGGAGACGATCGACGAAGAGATCACTGATGCTGCGCTCGGGTTCATCGACAAGGCGGTCGAGGACGACAAGCCGTTCTTCCTCTGGTGGAATAGCACGCACATGCACTTCCGCACCCACACGCGCGAGCAGGATCTTGGCCGTTCCGGGCAGGGCTTCTACAACGACGCGATGATGTACCACGACGATCTGGTCGGGCAGATGCTCGACAAGCTCGATGAGCTTGGCATCGCCGACAACACGATCGTGATGTATTCCACTGACAATGGCCCGCATTACAACGCCTGGCCCGATGGGGGCATCACCCCATTCCGCAGCGAAAAGAACACCAACTGGGAAGGGGCCTATCGCGTGCCGGCCTTCTATCGCTGGCCGGAACATATCCCGGAAGGAACTGTGCTGAACGGCATCGTTACCCATCAGGATGCGCTGCCCACGCTGCTGGCCGCGGCCGGCGAGCCGGACATCGTCGAGAAGTGCAAGCAGGGGTACACCGTTGGAGACATGACCTACAAGGTCTGCATCGACGGATTCAACATGCTCGACTACTTCACTGGCAAGTCGGACGAATGCCCCCGCGACTACTACTTCTACGCCAATGACGATGCCGAGTTGGTCGCTATTCGCTTCGGAGATTGGAAATCGGTCTTCCTGGAGCAGCGCGCGCATCAAATGCAGGTGTGGGCCGAGCCGTTCGTCAAGCTCCGCTTACCAAAGCTCTTCAATCTGCGGCGCGATCCGTTCGAGCGTGCTGATATCGATTCGAATACCTATTACGACTGGCTGCTGAGCAAGGCTTTCATGGTTGCTGGGGCCCAGATGGTTCTCAAGGCTCACGTTGCATCGATGGTGGAATTCCCGCCGCGACAAGCTCCAGGCTCTTTCAATGTCGACGCAATTCTCAAGACGATCGAGGACTCACTCGGCGCCGGCGCTCACTGAGTGCGGCAAGGAAACGGCGACACCAGAGAGCGGGCAACTTGCCCGCTCTCTGGCCTGAAGCAGGAGCATTGAAGCGACTATGAGCACCTCACTTGTGGCCCGGAGCAACACTCCAACCAAAGCGGCCATCATCGACTTTGCGGAGCGCACCACCACCGAGGGCAGTGTCGATTATCTCGAACCGAACGACCGCATCGCGGTGTTCGATAACGACGGCACCCTCTGGACTGAGTATCCGATGCCCAACCAGGCGCTCTTCGCCCTCGACCGAGTGCGCGAGTTGGCAGTGGACCATCCGGAATGGGCGGATACGCAGCCATTCAAGGCGGTGCTCGACAATGATATGAAGGCATTAGGACAGGCCGGTACGAAGGGGCTCGTTCAGCTCATAGCCGCCACGCACGCCGGGATGACGATGGATGAGTTCGCCGAAATCGTGCGCGCGTGGATTGCAACCGCAAGGCACCCGGTCTTGAAGCGACCCTATCCCGCTACCGCCTACTCCCCCATGGTCGAGCTGCTCGATTATCTGCGCGCTAACGGCTACCGAACCTTTATCGTCTCGGGTGGCGGGGCCGAGTTCATGCGGGCATTCGCTGATGACGCCTATGGCATTCCGTCCGATCAGATCGTCGGCTCGACCGGAAAGACGAAGTTCGAGATGATCGATGGCAAGGCCCAGCTTCTCAAGCTGCCCGAGCTGGATGCCATCAACGACGGTCCCGGGAAACCGGTCGGTATCGACAAGTTCCTGGGGGTGCGGCCGGTGATCGCGTTCGGTAACTCCGATGGCGACCTGGAAATGTTGCAGTACACCGCGTCTGGTGATGGAGCCCGGTTGATGGCACTGGTGCATCACGACGATGCCGAGCGAGAGGCCGCGTACGACCGCAAAGCTCCGGTCGGCACACTCGACAAGGCGCTCGTCTACGCTCAGCAGAACGCCTGGGTCGTGATCAGCATGAAGAACGACTTCGGCACGATTTTCGCCGACTAAACGGCCGTTTCGGAATGCAAAGAAGTGCGTAGGTGACGACGTCCGGAACGCTCCGGACGTCGTGCTTTTTTGAGGGTCCGGTGAAGAATCGCAAGAACGGCGATAATTACCGGCATAAACAGAGTTAGCGATGTAATTCGCCGGCTCCATGGCTCGAGTGCGAGGGTATGCAATGAAGCGACGTGTCGTGCTTCGAATCTGGGGACGGGTTCAGGGAGTGAACTACCGGCGAGCCGCGAAGCGAGAAGCGGTGCGCCTTAGCATGACCGGGTTCGCACGGAATATGCCAGACGATTCGGTCTGGATCGAAGCCGAAGGAACCGAGGAAGCCATCGAGAAGTTCGTCACCTGGTGCGAGAAAGGTCCGCCCCGATCCGATGTCGACAAGTTCGAGGTTCAGGATGGCGACCTCGTCGGTTACAAG
>JBBQPB010000243.1:0-3925 GCA_038331435.1 Thermomicrobiales bacterium
TTTTTGACCGAGCCTTTTTCACCCAGGTTTTCGACATCTTGCCGAAGCACGACTTTCATGATCTCTCATGCCTTCCAAACAGTTGGACGAAGTTGAACGACAACACGAAACAGGCGGTTCCAACCTCCGCCCACGCAACCGAGTAACTATACCGCACCCGCCCCACTGGATCATCTAGACAACCACTAAGGCAGAAAGTCCGGCTTGCTCGATACCTTTTGCGAGTTTGGTTACGTCTTTCTGGACCAGCTTCGCGAACTTCGCGAGCTGCTTATCGATGAGAATTTCGAGCTCCTCGGTTGCAGCCACCGCCGAATCGGTCGGCCGGTAATCTCCCATCTGAACGACACCCATGAGGTTGATCATGCGCGCAATCAAACGTGGGCCTGCGTTGATCGAGTCGCCCCAGCCTAAGCGAAGCTCGGGCACCGCCAGCGTTTCCTCGATCTTTCGTACTTTCGCCGACAGTGATGCGGATTCCGTGGCCAGGGAAGCAGTTGTTTGGGCGTCCTTTGTGCGGGCCTCCCACCGGTCCAGTTGATCTCGCAGGTCGCGCATTCGATTGACGGCCCGGTTCGCGTCGTCGACCTTTTTGCTGATTCGAAGACTCAGTTTTTCCTGGGCTGCGAGATCGGCCGGATCGGACGGCAATTCGGGCGGGGTAACGATCTCGAAGTTCGCTGTAAGTTTGCTTTTGCCTACCGTCAAAGTAGCGGTGTAGTTTCCCGGTACGACATAGGGCCCGGTCACCGTTTCCTTCGCTGCGGCGTCCTCGCCAACGATCTTGGTCGGATCGGAGTGTTTGAGATTCCAGATGAAACGGTTCCAGCCTTTTTGTGCGGGAATTCTCAGTTCAGCGGCAATTGGGTCGTCGTCCGGCAATCGACTGCTCAATGTGCGAATTTCCGTTTTTCCTGTGGAAGAGGAAAACGCCAGAGTGATGGGTTCGATGGGTTCTTCAACGAGGAAGTAGGTGATAACCGCTCCGTAGGGCGGGTTTTCTCCACTGTCGAGCAAGACTCGATTTGTCGCTCCGTCGGCGGTTCGCTCGACGTCGTAACCGCCTCCCATGCCTCCAAAATAGTTCACGCTTCCCTGAACCGCCCCACTCCAGTCCACCCCTGGGAGAACTCGCAACGCGTGTCGGGGAGCGATCAATCGATTCCCGTCCAAGGCGCGATCGCGAGCAAGGGCGCGCAGTGGCGTCAGATCGTCCAGTATCCAGATCGAGCGACCATGCGTGCCGGCGATGAGGTCGCCATCCTTGACGAGCAGCTCGAACACCGGGGCTACCGGCAGGTTGAGCTGCAACGATTGCCAGGTGGCGCCATCGTCAAACGAGACGTGCAACCCCAGCTCGGTGCCGAGGTAAAGTAGTCCCGGGACCTCCGGATCGGTTCGAATGATCCGGGTGAATTCTGCATCCGGCAGCCCACTATCGATTCTGGACCAACTCGACCCATAGTCGGTTGTTACCCAAAGATAGGGACGGTAATCGTCGTTCTTGTACCTGGTGCCGCAGAGATACGCCTTCCCGTCGACGAACGGTGAGAGCTCGATGCTGGTGACCATGGTCCATTCGAGCATGTCCGAAGGAGTGATGTTGCTCCAGCTGGTGCCGCCATCTCGCGTCAGGTGTACCAAGCCGTCATCCGAACCGGCCCAGATGACGCCTTTGGATCGAGGAGACTCGATGAGCGAATAGACCGTGGCATAGGTTTCGGCGCCAACCGCGTCCAGATTCACCGGTCCGCCGCTGACCTTGAGGGTTTCCGGATCGGCGCGACTCAGATCGGGACTGATCGGTTCCCAGGTTTGCCCCTCGTTGGTCGTCTTGAAGACGATGTTTCCGCCGATGTAGAGCGTGTCGGGATCGTGAGGAGAGAAAACGATCGGATACGTCCAGGCAAAACGATACTTTTGCGCATCCGCACCGAGTCCCCGATTGAGCTCCGGCCAGGTGGTGATCAAGCGAATCTGATCACGTCGCCGGTCATAGCGCTGCAGAGAGTTGCCGCCTCCAGGCGATGAACCAATGGCACCGACATAGAGAATGTCGTCGTCCTCCGGGTCGATAGCGATGTAGCCACTTTCCCCCGAACCTGCGACATAGCAGTCCGACCAGGTGATGTTTGGTGAGCCGACACGGCTCGGGATGGCGATGCTGGTGTTGTCTTGCTGGGTGCCGTAAATCGTGTATGGATCGCGATTGTCGGTACACAGATGATAGAACTGGGCAGTTGGCTGATTGAGAATGGTGGAAAAAGATCGACCGCCGTTGTAGGAGATATTCGCGCCACCGTCATTCGCCTGGATCATGCGTCGATTGTTTGTGGGATCGATCCAGACATCGTGATTGTCGCCATGTGGCGTGGCAATCTCGGAAAAGGTGCGGCCACCGTCCGTGCTTTTCCAGAACGACAGGTTGTTTACGTAGACGGTTTCGGAGTCAACCGGATCGGCGGTGATGTGGGTGTAGTACCAGGCCCGGGAGAGCAGATTCTGATCGTCCGAGACCTTCTCCCATGTGTCGCCATAGTTGTCCGATCGATAGAGACCGCCATCGGTGCGATGCTCGATCAGGGCCCAAATACGACCCGCCTGCGCCGGTGATGCGCTAACGCCTACTTTGCCCCATGTTCCCGTCGGTAGTCCGGGCCGTCCAGAGATTTCGGTCCAGGTTTCGCCGCTGTCCATGCTTTGCCAGAGACCAGAATCCGGGCCCCCGGAGCTGATCATCCAGAACGACCGATGCGCTTCCCAAATACTTGCGTACAGGATGCGCGGATTCGCATCGAGTGTGAGATCGACCGCGCCGGCTTTGTCGCTGACGAACAACGTTTGGTTCCAGGTGGCGCCGCCATCGGTCGATTTGAAGATCCCGCGTTCTAGATTGGGGCCGAAGGCATGACCGAGTGCGGCGACCCAGACTGTATCCGCATCTGAGGGATGCACTCGAATCTTGCCGATGAAGCGCGTATCGGAAAGCCCAAGATGTGACCAACTATGACCAGCATCGGTACTTCGGTACACGCCATCGCCATGGGAGACATCGATGCGAATGGTGGTCTCGCCAGTGCCCGCATAAATCACGTTTGAATCGGACGGAGCGACCGCGATGGCTCCGACCGCGCTCGTCGTCAGATAGCCATCGGTCACATTGCGCCAGTACGTGCCACCGTCGACCGTTTTCCAGACGCCGCCGGCGCACCCGCCAAAATAGAAAGTGCTTTCGTCGTGATAGCTCCCAACAACCGTGACGACTCGACCGCCACGAAACGGGCCGATCGAGCGCCAACGCTGGATTCCGTCGATCTGGATGGGTTCGGCCATCACAATTCCCCCTTGACACCTGGGTCGGTTGTCGATTCGGGAAGGATAACGGCTTTCCGGGGTCAATCCGAAGCGGCCGGAATGGAATTCGTATCTTCGAGCCAGCGAGTCATCATGGCAACCTCGTTTCCCTGGGCTTCGATAACTGATTCCGCGTACGCCATGATCTCGGCGTGCTCCGCGTTGGCGATCGCTTTGTCGGCAATGGCAATCGCTGATCCATGGTGAGAGACCATGCTCTCGAAGAAAAGCCGGTCGAAGTCAGTTCCGGCAGCACAGAGTTTGGCGATGGCCGAGCCGTCATTCGTTTCATTTGACTCGTTACCATCGGGCGATTGGGAGGGGAGATTCGTTTGTTCAGCGCCGGGGTACCAGGTTTCTCGCCAGTAACGGAGAAGCTGGATCTCGCCCGCCCGGCTTTCTGCGATATGGAGTGCCATTCGGCGAACGTCGGAATCCTGCGCCTGCTGCAACGCAACATTCGCCATCGCAATAGCTCCGGCATGGAGCGCGATCATTTCATCGATGAAACGCAAGTCGTATGGTGCCGAATCAGTTGGCATGTGATTGGATGCATTCGTTGAGACTGGAG
>JBBQPB010000244.1:0-3923 GCA_038331435.1 Thermomicrobiales bacterium
GCATGTGTACGACTCGCCGCTCGAGATCATAATCATGGCGCTGGTGCAGGATGGAGAATCGTTCCATCAGTATCCGCCCCAGCCTGGGGAAGACCCTTGGGCGGCACGGCTCCTGCAGCATGTGGAAGGCGACATCGACTGGGAGCAGATCGAGCTCATGCAGGGCTAGTGGAGAAACCAAACGACGCTGCTGGGCGTCTGCAACCACGTAAGACTTCCCATTTGGGGAGAATCTGGAGAGGGCACGGAATGGACCAGAGGAAATTCGACGATCTGACACGAACGATGGCGCTTGGCAAATCCCGCCGATCCGTCATCAAGGGACTTTTCGGCGGTGTGGTTGGCACCATTGCGATCGCTGGGCGACCCGCCTACGGCGCGCTTGCCGGTATACAAGTTGGCTGTGGCAGCGATGCACAGTGCGACGGTGGTGAAATCTGTTGCGAAGGCGTTTGCGCGGCCATCCAGTGTTGCATCGGCGATACCGATCCGAACGCTCGCTGCCCGGAAGGCACCTCGTGCTTCGAAGGCGTCTGCGATCCGATCATCCTCGGCTGCGGCAACGATGCCGAGTGCGCCGGCGACGAAATTTGCTGCGAAGGCGTCTGTGCCGCTATCGAATGCTGCATCGGCGACGCCGATCCGAACGCCCGTTGCCCCGAAGGGACCACATGCTTCGAGGGCTATTGCGATTTGATTTGCGACATCGCTGGCTGTGATGACAACGATTGCTGCTGTAGCGACGGTGGTTGCTCACCCGACTGCTGCGACAAGCCGATCGCTGTCCTCCCGGCGACGGGCAGCGGTTCCAGCTCCGACGGGAGCACCTGGGTGGCTGCGGCGGCGGTCGGTGGCGCGGCGGCGTATCTTGCGGCTCGCAAGGTCCGCACACCGGAAACTGATACCGTTCAGTAGATTTGGTCGTCCGGACCGGAGTGCGCGTGCTCTGGTTTCGTGACGGCGATGGAATCTGCAACCCGTCGCGTCGTCTTGCATGGCGGCTTTCCAGGGAATACGATTCTGAACAGAGACGAGGGTGGCATCGGAATTCCGGTGCCACCCTCGCCGTTTGTGTGTGGAACACGCGCTCGCCGGAGAAACTGCCAAGCATCTGCGTTGCGCGCATGTTCGAGGACGCTGGCGGCGGGCTCGGTCAGGCAGCCTCACGGGCCAGCGGTTGCAATGGTCGGGTACCGATAAGCTGCCTCAGCCGCCGCACCAGCGAATCGAGCACCGACTCGGTTGGTGGGAGCACCTGCTGGTCTTGCCAGATCATGGCTTTCTCCCGATCGAGCTCGCGGGCGAGTTGCTGCTGGATTACTGGGTTTTGGAACATCGCGCATTCTCCCATCGGTCGATCTTCGGTGGGCCGGTTCGGTAGGGCATCGTCGCCCTCCGATGCATCTACGGTAGCTGGATACGCCCAGCTATTCCGTCATCTGCGTGACGCAAAACCTGTTGTCTGCGACACAGGTTTGCCCTGTTCGATCAATCGGCGATCTGGTCATGCCAGCGAGTAGCCGGACGGAATACGTGTTGCAGGCGCCCGATCAGCAGGCGCAGTGGATGGGACGATGACAGATCTGCACTATTGGTAAGCAGGCGTTCCGCCTCGCATTGGGCCTGATGGGTGGCCACGGTGCGCTCCCATTCGGCGAGCTTGGCGTGGATGACTTCGGGTGATTCGGCGTGGTGATACATGGCAGTCCTCACGGAGTAGTGGAGGGAGATCAAAGGCGGGGCGGGAGGGCCCACGTCCTCTCGCCCCGCCAGTGGTTCGATCTTGCGTGTTGGGCAATGGTTCGGCTGTGTCGTGCCAAACGCCTGGGCTGTGTTTCTGCGCACACCCGGGTGACATAACCACCCGTGCCAGGATTGCCATGCACCAACCCGCGATCGACCGGGATAGCACAACGCCCGGATCGAACCGATCCGGGCGTTGTGCTGGGGGATCATCGTCGATACCCCATCTGGGTTTTGATCGGGCAGGTCCGGGAGGGCCCACATCCTCCCGTCCTGCCAACACCTGCATCTTGCCAGTCCCCGACGAGGGAATCAGTGTCGCAACGCACAGCAAAAGTGTGTTCTTGCTGACACCCCAGGATTCCCTGGACGGCGTGAAAGTGGAAGCCTGTATCCGTACCCGTTGGTTTTGCATCGGAACAATCGTGTGGGCGCGGTGGGTTACCGGCCTGCGATCGGTCGAAGGGCACGAGGCGGCTGCGCAGTGACGAGAGGGCAGGGACGCCCTCAACTACGGATGCGAGTTATGAAATGACGGCTGCGACCTCGGATTCTTCCCAGACGCCCATGCGGCGGTACTTCTCGTAGCGCAGCTCCAACAGGCGGTCGATGCCGGAGGCTTGATCGACCAGGCGCATGAGATCTGCGAAGTGGCGGGCCAGCGTTTCCCCAGCGGCGGCGATGGTGGTCTGGGGGGATTCGTGGGCGGGAACCGGCTCGGGCACGATCTCATCCACGATGCCAAAGGAATACAAGTCTGCCGCAGTGATGCGCATGGTTTCGGCGGCGTCCGCGGCTTTGGCGGTGTCTTTCCAGAGAATGGCCGCGCAGGCTTCCGGGGAGGCAACCGCGTAGACCGAGTTTTCCAGCATGAGGATGCGGTCGGACATGCCGATGGCGAGCGCGCCGCCGGATCCGCCTTCGCCGATCACCATCGAGATGACCGGGGTTTTCAGGCTGGCCATGGTGAGCAGGCTCTCGGCGATGGCGGTGCCTTGACCGCGTTCTTCCGAGCCGACGCCGGGCTCGGCGCCGGGGGTATCGATGAACGTGAGGACCGGGATGCCGAACTTTTCCGCGTGTTTCATCAAGCGCTCGGCTTTGCGGTAACCCTCCGGGCGGGCCATGCCAAAGTTGTAGCGCAGGTTCTCGCGGGTATCCGACCCTTTTTGATGTCCGACGACGACCACGGTGGCGCCATCGAACCGGGCCAGGCCGCCGACGATGGCTTTGTCATCGCCGAAGCGGCGGTCGCCGTGCAGCTCGACGAAGCCGGTCATCAACTGGTCGATGTAGGCGAGGGTGTGCGGCCGATTTGGGTTGCGGGCGAGCTTGACCCGATCCCAGGCGGTAAGGGGCGCGTCCGGATCGCGCTCGACGATCTCGACGGCAACCTCGTCCTGGGGTTCTTCGGCTCTCTCGCGACGCGATCGCCTCATTGGGCGACTCCATTCTGGTGGCTGGCGCCGTTGCCATTGACGGCGGGGCTGCTTCCATTGATGACGATGCGGTTTCCATTGGCATCGGGCATCCAGGGGATGCTTTCGCCACGGTCGACCTGGCGAGCCTGCGCATAGTGATCGAGCAGATCGGAGAGCCGGCGGCGCAGGGAAGCCCGGTCGACGATGAGATCGATCATGCCATGATCGAGGAAGAACTCGGCGGTCTGGAAGCCGTCGGGCAGTTTTTGCTTGGTGATCTGCTCGATGACGCGCGGACCCGCGAAGCCGATGAGGGCGCCAGGTTCCGCCATGATGATATCGGCCACGGTGGCATAGCTGGCGGTGACGCCGCCGTAGCAGGGATCGACCAGCAGCGAGATGTGCGGCACGCGCGCCTCACCCAGCCGCGCGAAGACCGCCACGGTTTTGGCCATTTGCATGAGGGAGAAGAGCCCTTCGTGCATGCGGGCGCCGCCGGAGGCGTTCACGCTCAGGATCGGCACACCGGTTTGGACAGATTGCTCGACCGCGCGGGTGAGTTTTTCCCCGAAGACGGATCCCATGCTGGCGCCCATGAAGCCGAAATCGGCCACCGCGACCGCGATAGGGCGGCCTTCGATGGAGCCGATGCCGGTGATGAGCGATTCGGTTTCGCCGGTTTTCGCGCGCGCTTTTTCGATCTTGGCGGCGTAGGAGCCGGAGGGATCGATGAAGCCGAGCGGATCGGCGGAGCGGACG
>JBBQPB010000245.1:0-3915 GCA_038331435.1 Thermomicrobiales bacterium
GCCACCGGCCGCGGTGGTGCTGCTATCGGTCACACCGCCACTCGCGGTGTCGGCAGGCGCTGCCAGCGGTAGTACGGTGAGCGAGCCATCGGAGACCAATCCGACCGCAATGACCTGGTACACCTGACCGGCATCGAGAACCGTGCCCGGCAGATCGAGCGCGACCGCGCCGGACTCGGTGACCACAACCTGAAGGTCATAAGTTCCCGCCGGAACTTCCAGGAATCCACTCGCTTCAGGGAACTGCAGGTCCTCGATGATCGGGCTGCCATTGGCAAGAATGCTCACCGCCGGTGCATCGGGCGAGGCATGAATCACTTCGATCCGCGTCGCACCGTCAGCAACCGGGCTGAGGTCGATCGGATAGACAGACGCCGTGATGTTGGCCAAAAGGCCGGTAGCCACCACCTGGTAAGCCGCGCCCGACTCTAGCGTGAGTGTGGCCGAAATGACCGCATCGGCTTCGGGATCGGTGCTGCCAGCCGGAGTAACCGCAACGTCGTAGTCACCAGCCGGCAGCGGAATAAGATCGGTCGACTGACCAAAAGCGAGATTTGTCACGGCCGGCGCGCCGTTCACCCAGATATCAACCGCCGGAGCGTCTGGAGATGCATGCGTAATGCGAACGCGTGCATCGGCATCCTGGGCCGAGGCCCCGATTCCAAATCCGACGATGGCGACGGTGAGTGCGAGCATCATCGGCAGGAGTGCTTTCGTCGCTCTCCTTGCAATGTTGATTCTCACGATCCTTCCTCCTTATGTAAGAAATTTCGCAACCGTAGCGGGACATCCGCCCGACATATTCGATCGTTACCCACAGCCGATACGGGCCATTTGCGAATCCGATCGAATCCTTGCTCTTTTCTGAGTATAGGAGAATTTGGAGTAAAAATCTATACCTCATGTGTAGATTCATATATTCCCCGCTTCACGATGGGGACATCGGGCTCTGCCCGTCCCGGCCTAAACTGCATGTCTGTCGCCACAGCGCGTATACAAGGAATGGTCGAATAGATGACACGCACCTCCATCTCGGCAGCGCACATCATTGCTTTCCAGGACGGCTCGCATCGCCATCTGCGCGATGGGGTGGTCGTTTGGGAAGATGATCGCATCCTGCACGTTGGCAATTCGTTCGATGGGGAAGTGGATCGGCATATCGACGCAACCGGCTGTGTCGTCACTCCCGGATTCATCAATACGCACGCCCATCTCGCTGGCTCACCCCTGGACAAATCGTTCATCGAGGACCGCGGTAGCCGGCAGTTCTATCTCTCCGGGCTTTTCGAATATCTCCCCGTTCGCAACGCGGCACAAGATGAAGCCGCCAGCCACGCATGCCTGACGTACTCGATGATCGAGCTGCTCCGGTCTGGCACCACCACCGTTGTGGAGCTCGGCACCCACGGACCCTTCGCGGTGGAAGTGGCCGGCAAAGCCGGTCTCCGGCTCTACGCTGGTCAGGGCTACCGTTCGGGCAAGTGGTACTCCGATGATGGCCGCCAGGTGAAATACGAGTGGAACGAGCAAGCCGGCCGAGACGGTTTGCGCGATGCAGTTCGCTTCATAGAAGACGTCACTGGCCAATACAACGACCGAATTCGCGGCATTCTGAGCCCCTATCAGATCGATACGTGCACCGAAGAGCTGCTCCTGGCGTCGAAAGCGGCGGCCGCGTCGCTCGGGGTGCCGCTCACCCTGCACGCGTCACAGTCCGTGAATGAGTTCCAGGAGATGACGCACCGCCACGGCAAGACACCGATCGAATGGCTGGATCAGATCGGTTTTCTCGGGCCCGAAGTCTTGCTGGGCCACGCCATCATCATCGCCGGTTCGAGTTGGGCCAACTACCACGGAGATGACCTTGCGCTTCTGGCCGCCTCGGGAACCAGTGTCGCGCACTGTTCGTGGGTCTTCGCGCGCCGCGGGATCGCCATGGAATCGTTCGCACGTTATCTGGAGCGCGGCGTGAACATGACGCTGGGCACCGACACCTGTCCCCAGAGCATGCTGGAAGCAATGCGATGGACTGGCGTGATGAGCAAGGTCGTCGATCGGCGGAACAACGTCGCCACCGCCGCAGACGTCTTCAATGCTGCCACCATCGGTGGAGCGAACGCATTGCAACGGGACGATCTGGGCCGCATCGCGCCGGGCGCCAAAGCGGACATGCTCATCTGGAAGGGGGACAGCGTCTTCATGACGCCCCTGCGGGACCCCGTCAAGAACATCGTCTACTCCGCGCAAGCCGAGGACCTGCGAACGGTTATCATCGACGGCGCGCTGTGCATGGATAACCGGCAGATCGTCGGGCTGGATGAGGACGCTGCCGTGCACGAGTTGCAACAATCCGCGGAACGCATGTGGCGATCCATGGAAACCGTCGACTGGTCGGGCCGGTCCGTCGACCAGCTTTCGCCGCAGACGTTTCCTGAATATCGGGGGTAGAGAACACAGATGACCGATCAGACCGCGTCAGGGTACTCCTGCTTCTGGAAGCGGATGTCGATGCATATTGGACTGAGCGAGGCTGCCAAGGGAGTCGGCGGGATCAAGGCGTCACAGCTCAGCGCCTTCGAGCAGGGCAAAGAGCACTCCCTCACGGACGAAGAAATCCAGCGATACATCGCCTATCTCGATCAGCGTAAGATGGAGGAACCTCCTCATATTCCCACCGACGACGAGCTGCCGGTGTTCGAGGACGAATAGCCACCGGTGTTCAACGAGACATCAGCGAAAACGGGCACCCATGATGGGTGCCCGTTTTCCTTACCATGTCCACCGTTGCGTCGACGCGCTTACTCCCCGGATGTCACCAACCCATGCTTGGCGAGGAAGTCGTCGATGGCGCTCACCGCCTGTGGCGAGAACGGCAGATCAGGATTGGCGTAATCGACTGCTGGATTCGCCTCGCCTTCCACGATGCGCAGGGTGTGATCCGCTTTTGGCAGAGAAACGAAGGTCACGTTCGTGTTGCCGACCGTATTGAACCCGTCCAGCAGGCGACGCACTTGATTGCCCGTCACCTGCGCGTCCTTGGCGCCCAGCAGAACGAGCACTGGCATATCCGCTGGCAACCCGGCTGCCACCTCACCTGGATCGACCTTGTCGGCCTGTACTAGGAAAGCCGTGTTTGCGGGATTGAAGATTGAGGACAGCTCGGGACTGATGGTCATATCGGGCAAGGTCCCGGTCGTGCGCAGACTATCGATGATAGTGTCCAGTTCAGCGGTCAACTTGTCGATCGCTGCCTGAGTCATCTGGCCCGACGCGACCGCCGCTTTACCTTGATCGGTAAGCTGCTCGTGCAAAATGTCGAGGTACCGCACCGAAAGAGGCGCGACCAGAATCAACCCGGCTGGCGGTGTGCCGGCCTTGGTCAGCTCATCCGCCAGCGCGAGCGCGAAGAGCGCACCTTCGCTATGGCCCACCAGGATCAACCTGGAGGGATCGACGCCTGGTTGCTGCGCCAGGAATGCGGCGGCGTCCCTGGCTTCCTGGAGGTAAAGCGCATAGTCGATCGCGGTCGGATCGACTTGCGATCCCAGACCCGTCTGGCCAGACCCAAGCTTGTCGTAGCGGAGTGACGGGATGCCGTCCTCAGCGAGTGTGACCGCCAGATTGCGGTTCGTACCCAGTGGTAGCGCGCCGCTGTTGCCATCTCGATCGGTGGGACCACTGCCCGAAATGATCAGCGCCGCGGCAGAAGCGCCATCGGTCGCGAAATCGTCCGGCGCCATGAATGACCCGTAAATGGTGTCGTCGCCACTCGTGAACGAGACCTCAGCATCGGAAATGCCCGCCGGGAGCGCCGCGGCAACCGGCGTCGCCGGCGAAGCGGCAGGTGAGATGAGATACCCGGTCAGCAACCCGGTTTCAGGATCGATCGACAGCGAGACGTCGAACTTGGTGCCG
>JBBQPB010000246.1:0-3903 GCA_038331435.1 Thermomicrobiales bacterium
GGGAGCGAATCGTTGGAAATCTACGATCATTCGAATAAGTCGATGCAGGAACTGATGACGCAGGAGACATTGACGCCGAAAGAGCTGTCGACCTTGCTAAGCATCGACGTCGATACGATCCTGACCTCCTGCTTCCGCGGCTCCCTCAAGGCGCACATCGTCGATCACGACGTCATCTCGATCGACCGTAAAGATGCCCTGAGCTGGATGGCGAAGGGCCAGCCGTAATCAGGGGCGAAACCCCAGCCGCTCGCTGATCGCGCTGGCCGTGCGCTGGACCTCCGGCACAATCTGCAGGAGGCGGTCGTCCGTCATCCGAATCGTTGGCCCGGAAACGCTGATCGCCCCCACACATTCACCGGAATAGTCGAAAACAGGCGCGCCGATACAACGGGCGCCTGTTTGGTTTTCCTCGTCATCGACCGAATACCCGCGCATGCGGACGGCCTCGAGTTCGCGTTCGAGCAGGTCTGCACTGGTGATCGTGTGCGGGGTCTTGGGCTGCAGGAGACCGATGCGTTCCTGCTGGCGGCGACTCCAATTGCTGGCGATTGCTTTCCCGATGGCAGTCGAATGGATATCGTCCCGTGCGCCAACTGTGGCAGCCATGCGCAGACCGAGCGAGCTTTCCAGGATGTCGATGTACAGGATGCCGGCGCCGTCCGGAATACCGAGGTTGACGGTTTCATCGAAGCGGTCACGCAGCCCACGCAGGGCGGGATGGGCAATCGCGCGCAGGTCGGTCGCGGCCGACTTGCGTAAACCAAGTTGCAGTAAGCGCGTCCCCAGACTGTACCGGCCAGCATCGTCTCGCTCGACATACCCGCGCGCTTCCAGGTTAGCGAGGATACGCAGCACCGTGACTTTATTGGTATCAACGTGGTGACTGAGCTCGGTGAGCGTGAGCGGCCCCGCCTGTTCAAGGACATCGAGAAAATCGAAGGCCTTGTTGAGGACACCGATATGGTATCGCGGAACCAACTCCGGGCTGACCTGATTCGTCGTCATGGGAATGCCTTGCCGAGAATCTCGGGAACGTCGAGCGCGAAGTGGCAAGCCGATTTCCGTCCAGTGAGCCACTCGGTCAATTCAGGACGTTCGCTCCGGCAGCGATCGGCGGCCATTGGACAGCGGGGATGAAAAGCGCAGCCGGACGGAGGATCGGTCGGCGATGGAGGCTCGCCCTGTAGGGCAATTCGCGCTGGCTTCGAGCGTGCGAGGGTAGGAGCGGCTTCAAGGAGCGCGACTGTGTAGGGATGAAGCGGAGTGGTGGCGATGGCGTCGGTTGGGCCTTCTTCGACGATGCGGCCGAGATACATCACGGCGATGCGGTCACTCAGAAAGCGCACCACGCTCAGATCGTGGGAAATGAAAAGATAGGCGAGTCCGTGCTGCTGCTGCAGATCCCGCAAGAGATTGAGCACCTGGGCCTGAACCGAAACATCGAGCGCGGAGACCGATTCGTCGAGGCAAACGACCGCCGGATTCACCGACAATGCGCGGGCGATACCGATCCGTTGCCGTTGACCACCGCTGAACTGGAAGGGATATTGGCCCGACCGGGCCGGATCGAGCCCGACTTCACGGAAGAGTCGCTCCACCGTTTGCGGGATGGTCTCGCCCGGAATCTGGCCGTGTATCTCGAGCGGATCGGCCACGATATCGCGCACCCGCATGCGCGGCGGGAGCGAGGTATACGGGTCCTGAAAGACGATCTGCATCTCTTTGCGCAGGATGGCGAGATCGCCCTTGCCGATTGTTTTTCCACGGAAGCGCACGCTGCCGCCGGTTGGTTCTTCTAACCAGAGCATGGTGCGTGCGAGCGTCGATTTTCCACACCCACTTTCGCCGACCACACCCAGGGTTTCACCGTTGTCAAGCGTGAACGAGACGTCATCGAGTGCTCGAACTGAATTCTGCGATCGCCGGCTAAATGTGCCACCACGAATTGGATAGTGCTTGGAGAGGTGATCGACCTGTAGCAAGGGCGAGCTCATGCTGCCGCCTACGCTGCCGTCGTCGTTTGGTAGAGATGACAAGCGACCTCCTGTCCTGGCGCTGCTTCGGCAAGCGGCGGGGTCTGCGTGTGGCAACGATCCATGACCAAGGGACATCGGGGCGCAAACGCGCAGCCCGGTTGCACCACACGCAAGTCGGGTGGGTCCCCGGCAATCGCTTCGAGCCGTTCGCCATCCCCGGTGTCCATCCGCTCGACAGCGCCGATCAACGCGCGCGTGTATGGATGCAGCGGATGGTTGACGATGGCGTCGCGCGGCCCAGACTCAACGATTTGACCGGCATACATCACCACGATCCGGTTTGCGATCTGTGCGAGGAGCGCAATGTCGTGCGAAATGAAGAGCATGCTGGTCTGCTGGCCAGACCGGAGCGATTCGAGCTCGGCCAGCAGTTGGGCCTGGGTCGTAACATCCAGCGCCGAGGTCGGCTCGTCGAGGATCAGCAGGCGGGGATTCGCGATCATCGCCAGCGCGATCATGACGCGTTGCTGCATTCCGCCGCTGAGCTGGAAGGGATATGCGCGCAGCACGCGGTCGGGATCGGCGATGTTCATCGCAGTCAACGATCGCCGTGCCAGCGCATCGACCCCGTCACCAGTGGCGGCGTTGTTGATACGGATAATCTCTGAAAGTTGATAGCCGACGGTGAGCACGGGGTTCAGCGAATTTCCAGGATCCTGGAAGATCATCCCGATGCCGCGTCCGCGAATTTGGCTCATCCGTTTGTTGCTGACCCGGGCAAGATCCTCGCCGTCGAAACCGATTGTGCCGTTGGTCAATCCACCCGGCGCGTCGATGAGCTGAATGATCGCCAACCCGAGGGTCGATTTGCCCGATCCGCTTTCTCCAACGACGCCGACCACTTCGGCATGCGCGATGTCGAATGACACGTCGCGCACCGCATGTACCGCTCCCGCCTTGGTGGGGTAGTCGACCGTCAAATTCCGGACCTGAAGGAGAGAGCTTGCCTGAAGGGAGATGGGACGGGAGCTCACTGCCGGGATGGCCAGCGGGGTACGCTGGAACGCACCCTGGGTCAGTTTGGGATCGAGAACGTCGGCGAATCCGTCGGCCGCCAGCCCGACGGCCAATACCGTGATGATGATGGCAAATCCGGGCAGGAGCGCCATCCATGGGTCCAGCATCATGTATTGCCGGCCGTCGGCAAGGATCGAGCCCCATGACGGTGTCGGCGGGCTCAACCCGAGTGAGATAAAGCTCAAGAGCAATTCGATCACCACAAAATAGGCGAGATTGAGCAAGGCGATCGGTACGATCGCCTGCCAAACATTGGGCAAGATATAGCGGTGCATGACGCGCCATTTCGACGCGCCCACCGCCTGAGCGGCCCGCGCGTAGTCTTTGTTCCGTTCGGAAAGCACCCGGCTGCGCACCACCCGGGCGTAGATGACCCAGCTGGAGATACCGAGTACCGCCATCAGATGCCAGACCGTGCGATTCGGCGAGACCGCCAAAATCGCGATGGCAAAAAGAACGAAAGGAAAAGCAAGCTGCACATCACCCAGGCGCATCAAGGTAGCGTCGGTTGCCCCGCCGTAGAAACCGGCGATCAACCCCGTGAAAAATCCGATCGTCATGCCGACGACCACCGCTCCAACGCTGATCAGCAGCGACGAGCGAGCGCCGTAGATCAGCCGGCTCAGGATGTCGCGTCCGAGCGGATCGGTTCCGAAGGGATAGCTCCAGGTGCCGCCGTTCTTCCAGGCGGGCGGCAGGAAGTTGTCGCCCAGGTTTTGTTTCATCGGATTGTGCGGCGCGACCAGCGGAGCGAAGATCGCGATCGCCACGATCGCCAGAAACACGACCAACCCCGCGGTCGCTATCTTGCGGTGCCGGAGCTCCGCCAGGACGCTGCGGAACGACG
>JBBQPB010000247.1:0-3903 GCA_038331435.1 Thermomicrobiales bacterium
CACGCTTCCATTCACAAAGAAGTTGCCGCCGTTGCCACCGTTGCCGCCGTTGGCACTGGCAATATTGTCGGCATCGCCACCATCGCCGCCGACTCCGCCGCCGCCGCCAGAGCCCGTGCTGCCGATCGTGACGGTATATGCGCCGCCGCCTCCGGAGACTGGACCGACGATCGACGCGTCGCCACCTGTGGCGTCTCCACCCGTTGTGGTGCCGCTTGCGGTACCTCCGACACCGGAACCGCCTGTGGCGTTTCCACCAGCCGAGGCGTCTCCGCCGGTGCCGGAGCCTCCAGTGCCCGTGCCACCAGCGACGCTGCCACCGGTGGTGTCGCCACCAGTGGTATCGCCGCCGGCGTTGCCGCCATTTCCGCCCTGGGAGTTTCCTCCGGTTGCGCCTGCGCCGGTGCCGCTCCCGCCATTCGCGGTCGCGTCACCACCAACGCCAGCGCCGCCGCTGGAGCCATCTGCGCCATCTCCGCCGTTGCCGCCGGTCGCGCCGCCTGAGCTTCCGCTTCCAGCGTCACCACCATCGGCATTGCCGGTGGAATCAGTCATGGAGACCTTGACCTTACCCGCGCTGGACGTTCCAGCCGCCTGGGCGCCGGTCGCATAGGTCAACAGACTGAGGATCATGACAAATGCGCCAAGAGCTCTTAGTGCATTCGCCGATCGTTTTGTCGACATTCCCAATACTCCTCTGTATCCCCGGAGCGTTTTCGAACGCCCCCTTCCGTGTTTTGTTCTGTGTTGCGTGCTGCGATGCTGTGTGTTGCCTGGAGAACTCAAGTGATCAAATCCAATCGCTATGGTCCTCTCCGGCTGTTCGAGTCTGTTAGATCGGGATCTCCCCGACTCGAGCCACGAATCCGGATCAGCCGCTGTGTACGGATGTAAAAGCCGGGGATCGTACGCGCGCCTGCGGAAACGGGCGCGCTGATCCCAGAAACGGCGAAGCCCGGGCTGCGTCCTGACATCGCGCAGACCGGGTTTCGATACCCAGCTCTCTTAGTTCCGTACGATTCCAATTCCCCGCTCCCGTCAGGCCCCGTCGCCATCCTGGCGCCTATCCCTGACACGAAAACTGGCCTAGTTTCCGCTTAGACGGTGCTGTACTCCCGTTCCCGCTATCGATTTCTCGAACGCTCAGTTCGGCTTCCCGACCTGACTGAGCGTGTTTTTCACGGTCACCTTCGCATCTTAGCGACTACTGGAAGGTATTGCAAGAGGGGTCGAGGCCCCAAAACTCGCTAAAACCCGTATACGTATGGACCCGAATTCGGTACCAGCCCGCGCTTGTCGGCGAAAACACTGCGAACCGGGGCCATCACGTGCGCATAACTCCGTTCCCGGACGTTGTCCGCTTTGCCGAACCCGGACGGGATATTCCTAGCGATCGTCCGGAAGGATCCAGTTGAGGACGGTGGAGACGACCGAAATGATGATGGCGCCAAAGAGCACTGCCCAAATGCTGTCGAAGCTGAACCGCACATCGAAGATCGTGCGGCTGATCCAGGCCGCCAGATAGAAACAGACCGCGTTGACCACCAGGATGAAGAGTCCCAACGTCAACAAGATCAGTGGCAACGAAAGCAGCTTGAGCAGGGGCCGGATGAAGGCGTTGATGATACCGAGCATGATCGCCGTGAGAATGACCGCCTTGGCAGCGTTGTCTCCCACGTCGATCCCTGGCACCGTATATGCCGCCGCCGCAACCGCGATAGCGGTGACGATAAACCGAATCAACAAACTCAACGGTTCTTCCCTCCTCTTGCCCTGAATGTCGCAGTCTCTGAACGGAGCGAGCCGCTCAACCAACCGTATCCGGGGGCGTTTGTTCGCCCAAGGGCGCCATTGTATGCCGCCCAGTTACCGCACGAGCGGATACCCCCCTCAGTTTGCGACGTGACAGCTCCCTGCGGACCCGACTTAGCTGGTGAAAGCGAGCAGCTTATCCATCTCGACAATGGTGACGCGCGGACCATCGGCCGTGATGATCCCCTGCTCCTCGAAACTGCGCAGTGCCCGGTTCAATGTTGGCCGGGTGGTGCCAATTTCCGCGGCAAGCTCCCCCTGGCTGCGTGCGAGATCGACCAGAATGCCATCTTCCACCGGGGTACCGGTTCGTTCTGCTCGTCCGATCAGCCATTTGGCCAGCCGGCCAGGCACGTCGAGTGTCAGCAGGTCGACCTGGCGGGCATTCGCCCGGCGGATCAGCGAAGCAAGGGTTGCCAGCAGCTCGGGAACGATCTGCGGCTGATCCTGCAAGAGCGTGATGAACGCCTTGCGTGGAATGAGCCGCACGCACACCGGACCAACCGCGGTGAGGGTGGCGCTGCGCGGGGAGCCATCCAGCAACGAGAGCTCCCCCACCGCGGCGGGCGCCTCTACGACGGCCAGCACGGCCTCATCGCCAGATGCGGTCCATTGCGTCACCCGCAATTGGCCTTCTTCTCATATGTAGATCGATTCTCCTGGATCGCCCTCATTGCAGAGCACCTGACCACGACGGTACTTGCGGGGCAGACTGTTGCGCGCGAGTTGTTCGAGCGCGGCAGCCGGAAGATCGGCAAAGATGGAGACGGTTCGCAGCGTTTCGATCGAGACCTGGGTGGTCGATGCCATGATCGGTTTCCCCCGTTTGCTGGGATCTTCGTTTCGGACGAGGCCATTCTATCGCTCCTTTCCGCCGCCAGCGTGTGTGTCCCAACCCGGTCTTCGCGTCGGAAACCCCATCGCCCGGTGTTAAAGCCACGGGCCCACGCGAACCATGGAGCACATGCCCGCCGGCGAGCGCAACTCGCTCTCGACCTCACCGGGACCACAGAGCGATCCGGCGCAAGGCAGCGGTCGTAAACCACTCTGTGCCGCAACCCTGCAGGAAACAGACCGATGTGGTGGTTGCAGCAGCGAAACGAACTCTGTGCTATCCTAAGCAATGCGCGCGACTCTGAAAGGAATCAGGGTGTTTTTTCGAGCGATTGGTGCGTGCTACGGCGCAGAGCGTCGTAGCCATCGTCGAGGTCGCGCAAGCGATTGAGCTTGCGTTACGAATTCGATGGCGAGTTTCTGATCATCTTCCAATTTCCCCCCACGAAGTTTGAATACGCCAATTCTGGAACCCCAACCGCACTTCGGACGGTGGGCAGGTGGCTATGTGTGCCACATTGCTTGTTCGATGTCGTTGGGAATGTTGTCATGCGTGTATGGCAATCGGGCCCGGATGCGGCAAGGAGTGCATGAATGGCGAGAAAGCCTGTTTATCGTAAGCCGCCGCGGCCAGTAACCCCGGCCGCTCCCACCGAGACGCGCGGTCCGCGTCAGAACCCAGATGCCCTTGCCGTTGATGGCAAGGTGACCGAGGCACTTCCCAACGCAATGTTCACCGTCGAGCTCGAAGGCGGCCAGCACGTGCTGGGCCACCTGGCGGGTAAAATGCGGAAGAACTACATTCGCGTGCTTCCCGGCGACCGAGTGACGGTGGAGTTGTCACCGTACGACCTCACCCGCGGCCGGATCACGTTCCGCCATCGATAGTTCGACGACATTCTGGGAGGATTCTGAACTGTAAGAGGAAATGGCCAGCCTGAGTGGCTGTGATCGCAGTTTCGTCCATTGGTTTTTTACAACAGTCCATTTCGTGTCGGGAGATGTATTCCGGCGCTCTTTCAGGAGAACTCCATACCCATGAGTGATCGAACGCTCACATGCCGCGATTGCGGCCAAGCATTTGTCTTTACTGCCGGCGAGCAGGCGTTTTATTCCGAGCGCGGCTATTCCGAGCCGCTGCGCTGCCCGTCGTGCCGCGCGTCCCGCAAGCAGCAACGTTCCTCCGGTGGCGATAGCTACGGTGGCAGCGGCGGCGGATATAGCAGCGGCGGTGGTGGCGGCTACGGTGGCGATAGC
>JBBQPB010000248.1:0-3897 GCA_038331435.1 Thermomicrobiales bacterium
CTTCCACGCCGCGATTTGGGCATCTGCATCGGTTTCGGCGCGGGCCGCGGCAACTTCATCATCGAGCTGGAACTTGGAGAAATTGGTGCTGCCTCCTGCGGACGTGAAGAACTGCGTCAGGTAGGTATCTGCGGTTGGGCGATAGGCGATATAGATCGTGATGGCGTTCGAACCAGCGCGAATCTGCTCGTGCATCACCGGATGTTGAACCACTTCGAGCTCCACGTCGATGCCGATTTGTGCCAGTTCGTCTTGCAGCACGGTGTACTGCGTCAGATAGGCGGTCTGTTCAGAGGTCACCAGGTTCAGGGTGAAGCCATCCGCGTATCCGGCGTCGGCCATCAACTGTTTGGCGCGCTCGAGGTCTTGCCCGTACTCCACGCCAGCGGCTGCGGCCTCTTCCTGAGAGAGCGATCCTTGCACGATTCCTGTTGGGACGATTGAGAAGATCGGCTCAGCCACCGGCGCGCCAGCAAGTGCGATGTGGTTCTCACGAGAAACGGCCAGCACGATAGCCTCGCGGACCATCGGATCTTTCAAATACTCGTTCGTGATGTCGAGGTTGAGCCAAACGGCTTCGCCGACGCCGAATACATCGGCGGTGAGGCCGTCGATTTGATTGATTCGATCGACGAACTGCGCTTCGGGAAGCCCATTTGCCACATCCAGCTCACCGGACTGCATGCCAAGCTCGCGCGCCGTGTTGTCAGCGATGTAGCGAACTTCTACCCCACCCAGTTTGGGCGCGCCGCGGAAGTAGTCGTCGTTCGCCACCAGCAAAGTGCTCGTCTGTGGGGTATAGGCGGAGAATTTGAACGGGCCGCTACCAATCGGTTCGTTGGCAAAGCCATCGGCGCCCAGTTTTTCATACGCTTGCTGGCAAACAATATATCCGCCGGCATAGTTGCTGAATTTCGGCAGGAACACGGCCGGTCCGACCGGCGATGCCACCGTGACTTTGACCGTCGAGTCGTCGACCTTCTCGAAGGTGTATCCGGCGTAGTCGCCGGAAACGCCAGAGGTGTCGGGGTTAGCAGCCTTCTCGAACGAGAAGACCACATCGTCGGCAGTCAGAGGGTACGCATCGGTTGCCGAGCTCGCCTGGCACATTGCGTCTGTGCGCAACTTGAAGGTCCAGGATTGCGTCCCGTCGGCCTCAGCAACTGGTTCTGGCACTTCGAGCGCGAGGTCGGGCTCGATCACGCTGGCATCGCCCGGCTTGAATCGCAGCAGGCCATTGAAGATCATGTCGACCACGGTGCGGTCTTGCGTTCCTGACGCCAGATGCGGGTCGAATGTGGCTTTGTCTCCAGCATTTGTGGCGTGAACGAGAATCGGTCGATCATCCTGAGCCGAGGACGGGGAGGACATCGGCCCGATCCACGCAAGCGCGATCAACACCGCGGTCAGAAGAGAAATTAAACGGGTTTTCGATTTGGTCATGATTCCTCCTGGCGAGTGACTTCGAATGGATCGGCAAATCGACCAGTCATCCCTGGCGCGGTATCGACGGTACGAAACCAGTTACTGCGAATACGCTGGTAAGGAACTACTTTCAACGTGAACGCAGTTGAACGTCCACCGTCCCGGACGCCGTAGAAGCCGATGTTTTGCCCGATATTCATTACGACTATACATTATGCGTCGACTTACGACGTAACTCCGCACCAGTCCATGGTGACTGCGGCGAATGTTTTGGTCGCCTCGATCAGATCGGCCACCGGCAGATATTCATTGGCGCCGTGAATACCCCAGGACGGATCGCCTAGTCCATAGACCAGGCACGGTTGCCCAAGCGGAAACCAGAAGTTGGCATCGCAGACGAACGGAGAGATCGTAACCGGAGGGGTATCGCCGGTTACTTGCCGGTGAGCGTTTCGGATCACCTCGATGGCGGGATGATCGTGGGAAAGGTTGACGGGTTCTTTGACCCAGGGAGCAGTGCTGGCCGAGTCGAGTGGCAGATCGAGCACCGGCGGATGCTCGCGCAACCAATAGTCGCTCTGGGTCACACGATCTAGCGTCTCACGAATCTCGTTTTCGACCTCGGCCGCGGTGAGATCGGGATTGAAGAGCAGCGAGCCAGTGGCCTCGGCGCTATCCGGAACTGAGGTGAGCGACGTCCCCGCCTGCATCGTGTTGATATTGATGAACATGCCCCCGGGAGGAACGTGCTCGTTCGAGCGCCAGAGGTTCCACTGCTTTTCCAGTTCCAGAATGCCGAGTTGGTACTTGAGCATGTTGTCGATCGCGGAAACGCCCGGTCGTTCCGTTCCATGCGGCAACGGTTGGGCGACGAGCTGCCGGTTGCAGATATGGGTCGATTTTCCCGGCACGGTCAGCTTGAAATAGAGCTCGCCTTTGATGGTCGGATAGATGCTGAAGTTGGAAGGCTCCGGGAAAATCGCGAAATCGGCCCGATGTCCGCGTTCCAATACGGTGTTGCACCCGATATCGCGCCGGCCCGCTTCTTCACCGGGAGATTGGGACAGGATGAGATCGCCCTCGAGCTCGATCCCTTCCTCTTGCAGGATCCTGGCAGCCATGACATAGGCGGCAATGGCGCCCTTCATGTCGGACGCGCCCCTGCCGTACAGGTTGCCGTCGATGACCTCACCTGAGAACGGCCCCGAACCAATCCAGATCTCGCGCTGTTCGGGCGTGACTGGCACGACATCGGTATGCGCGGCCCAGATCAGCGAGCGGCCGCCGCCAGTACCCTTGCGAGTGGCGACCACATTTGGCCGGTTGGCCGCGACTTCGTAATAGTCGATCTGGTAACCGCCGGTCGCCTCGAACTGATCGCGCAACCATTCCTGCGCGGGGCGTTCCGCATCGTCATTCTGTTCGAGATCGGGATTGATCGAAGGCTGCCGGATCAGCTCACCGGCGAACGCGACGATCTCGTCCGCTCGCCGGTCGACGGCTTCGATGACTCGATTTAGTTGCTCGCTCACGTTGAACACCCTCCGTCGCTCCGGTCTCCGGACGTGATGCTCCGGACCAATGCGTCAGTCTAGCGAACAGCCGCTCACTGCAACGAGAGGTAGCTCTCCACGACCCATCCGGAACCCTGGATGGTTTCGACTTCGTACCAGGTGTACCCATTCCAGCTCACCGGTCCAGCGAGAATCACGCCGTAGTCACCGGTTTGCAGTTCGCCTAGAAT
This sequence comes from Thermomicrobiales bacterium, assembly GCA_038331435.1. GTDB lineage: Bacteria > Chloroflexota > Chloroflexia > Thermomicrobiales > UBA6265 > JAMLHN01. The sequence continues at coordinate 3,170 of JBBQPB010000248.1, forward strand.
GGCCGCGCCATCGTCTGCCTGTTGCCGCAAATTGACCGGGCCATCTGAAACGACCACCGCATCCCCCGGCGAGAATGTCGACGGCGCTGCGGCATCGGTCCGCTCAAGGTAGGGCGCCGACACCCAGCCGGTCACCAGCAAGGTGCGCACTTCGAACCAAAGCTGATCGTCCGCAACGTCCGGCCCGTTGGTGATGGCGCCGATCGCGCCCGTTTCGAACTCGCCGATAACATCGTCGCCCAGCCCCGGCGTGCGATGCACGTGCAACGGACCGTCCCGGACCACGACGACATCGCCCACTGCCAGCTCACGGGTCGGGATCGGGCGATCGGGCGCTGGTTGATCCGACCACGTCAGAGAGGTGCTCGCCACCCAGGCGAAGCGCTCGCTCGTCATAAGGCGATACCAGCGATAGCCATCGGCGTCTTCTGGTCCGGCCACGATCAGGCCCACCGTACCCTCTGGAGCCTGCTCGGTAACATCGGCCAGCACGCCGGGAACGCGCCGTAGATTGGCCGGCTCATCGAGCTCGACAACGTCTTCGATTCCGAAAACGCCGCTCGTCCCCCCAGTTGGCGGGTCGCGGAAGAGCGCAGCGTATTCCACCCAGCCTTGTCCGAAATCGGTTGAGATCAGGTACCAGGGAACCCCATCCGCAAAGACCGGACCGGCGGTGACAACCCCAACTATGTATTCGAAGAGCTCCAACGCTACCGGTGCGGCGAATC
>JBBQPB010000249.1:0-3893 GCA_038331435.1 Thermomicrobiales bacterium
GGCGATTTTGGCGGACGGCACCCCCATTCGCCTGACCGGTCAGGACTCAGAACGCGGCACCTTCAGCCATCGCCACCTCGTCTTACACGGGGTGGATGGCTCGACGTATACGCCGCTTACGGCGCTTCCGGCTGCCAAAGCCTCATTCGGGGTGTATAACAGCCCGCTTTCGGAAGAAGCTTGTGTTGGCTTCGAGTATGGGTACAACGTGCAGGCCCCCGGCAGGCTCGTCCTCTGGGAGGGTCAGTTCGGCGACTTCGCCAATGGCGCTCAGGTCATGCTCGATCAATTCCTCTCGGCTGCGCGCTCGAAGTGGCGCGTAGAACCATCGATGGTCTTGCTCCTGCCGCATGGCTATGAGGGTCAGGGGCCGGAGCATTCCAGCGCCAGGCTCGAGCGCTTCCTGCAGCTTTACGCGCAGGACAATATCCGCGTCGTAAACGCCACTACCTCAGCCCAATATTTCCATCTGCTCCGGAGGCAGGCAGCCCTGCTGATTTCCGATCCGCGCCCATTGATCGTCATGACGCCCAAGAGCCTCTTGCGCAACCCGGCGGCCTCGTCCGAACTGTCGCAGTTGGTGTCGGGAACCTTCCGCACCGTGCTCGACGATACGCGCAACACCGACAACGAGGCGGTGACTCGATTGGTGCTGTGCTCCGGCAAGGTGGGGGTCGATCTCGACGCAAGCCCGCTGCGGGCCGAGACCAGAAACGTCGCCGTTGCTCGAGTCGAGCAGCTCGCGCCCTTCCCGAAGACCACGCTGGCCAAGTCATTTGCGCTCTATCCGAACCTGCGTGAAATCGTTTGGTTGCAGGAAGAGCCAAAGAATATGGGCGCCTGGACGTATACCAACGAGAAGTTGCGCGAGATCGCAAACGGACTGCCCGTGAGCTATATCGGCCGCCCGGAGCGAGCGAGCCCGGCGGAAGGTGCTGCGGATCTGCATGCTGCCGAGCAGAAGCGCATCGTGGAGGCCGCCTTCACCGGTGCGTCCGACTTGGAAGATCCCACCAAGACCAGTGGCAACGGCCGCAAGTCAACCACCAACGGCCATTCGAAGAACGGCGAATCGGCGGAGATCGTCGAAAAGAAGCCAGCCAAGAGCAGGAGTTAAGAGATGCCGGTAGAAATCCGGGTGCCACCGCTGGGCGAGTCGCTCGTCGATGCGGTGGTTGGCCAGTGGTTGAAATCCGAGGGAGATGCCGTCACGCGCGGCGAAACCATCCTCGAGTTGGAAACCGATAAGGTGAACCTCGATGTGACCGCCGATGATGACGGCGTGTTGTCCACCATTGCCCATGGCGAAGGTGATGTGGTCACGGTTGGTGAGGTGCTGGGCACTATCACCGCCGGCGCAGTTGGTGGTAACGGTGCATCCGCTCCCGCTGGGGAGGCGCCAGCTCCCGTCGCTGAGCCAGTTGCGGCCGTCGCGGCGGCTGCTCCTGCGTCCGCTGAGTCAGCCGGCTCCGGCGAAGGCTCCGGCCGCGCCGCTCCGGCCGTGCGCCGTTTGGCGGAAGAGCACAACATCGATCTTAACGAGATCGTTGGTTCTGGCCCAGGTGGCCGCGTGGTTCGTGAGGACATTCTCTCGTTGGCTGCTGCGCGTGAGGTGCCCGCAACGGTCGCTGCCGCGCCGGTTACCGCGAAACCCGCGCCGGTTGCCCCGGCAAAGCCAGTCGTCCCGGCTGCGCCGCGTATCGAAGATGCTCGTGGTGAAGAGCGAATCCGCATGAATCGCCGTCGCCAGACCATTGCCAGCCGGCTGGTCGAAGCGCAGCAAACGGCGGCTATGCTGACCACCTTCAACGAGATCGACATGTCTGCCGTTATGGCGCTGCGCGCTGAGCGAAAAGATGCCTTCAAGGAGAAGTTTGGGGTCAACCTCGGCTTCATGTCCTTCTTCACCAAGGCGACGGTTGGCGCACTCAAGGCGTTCCCCTACGTAAACGGTGAGATCCAGGGAGACGAGATCGTTCTCAAGAAGTACTACGACATCGGTATCGCGGTTGGTATCGAAGATGGGCTGGTGGTGCCGGTGGTACGTGACGCGGACCGCAAATCGTTTGCTGATATCGAAAAGACGATCGTCGATCTTGCCACCCGCGCCCGCTCCGGCGACCTCGATCTTTCCGAGCTCATGGGCGGCACTTTCACGATTACCAATGGCGGGATCTACGGGTCGCTCTTGTCGACCCCCATTCTCAACACACCGCAGGTTGGCATCCTGGGAATGCACTCGATTCAGAAACGCGCGGTCGTGGTCGACGACGAGATCGTCATCCGCCCAATGATGTATGTCGCACTTTCCTACGACCATCGCCTGGTCGATGGTAGCACCGCGGTTCGCTTCCTGGTCAGGATCAAAGAGCTCATCGAGGACCCGACCACGCTCCTGCTGGAGGGATAGTCGTCGCGGACATCGCTCGCTATCCTGCGTCAAAAATCATCGATGTGGCGAAAACGCCGGCCATCAAAAGATGGCCGGCGTTCAGCTGTGTGCGATTTGAGAGCATTGCTTTGGGCTCCGGGTTAGCTTTTGGAACCCGTTTCTTTGCGGCTGCGCGGATCGGCGACGACGCCCAGGGCAGCCGCCAGCTCGATCTGGTGATCCTGCTCCTGCTTGGTGATTTCCTGCAGGGTTTCCGCCAACGCGAACTCTCCGATATCTTGCGCCTGCCGAATCCGCTTCCGGTACTCGGCAACGGTTTCGTCTTCGGCTCGCAGATCGGCCCAGAGCATCCCCTTGGCATCTTCCGGCACTTCGACCGGCTTCGGCTTTTCGGTCGGGTACGCGCCGAAATAGTCGAGCTGCTTTGCAATGGCGATCGCGTGATCGAGCTCTTCGTGCGCATGCAACTCAAGCTCTTCTGCAATCGACATGTACTCCGCCCCGTCGAGCACCTGGCTATAGATCACATACTGAATGATCGCCTTGTACTCGCGGGAGAGGTCTTCCTGCAGTCCCGCGATCAGTTCGTCTCGCTTGGCATCGAGTTCTTTGTCGGTCATGTCTGTTCCTCCGTGGGGGGAATCCCCGAGATGTAAATACACGTACTTGTATTGAACCTCAGGCGAGCGCCAACTGGCATTTTTGCCTAGGGGGTCGCCTCGATGGGAGCAGTGGCGGCATCGAGCCGAAACTCGCGCGTGAGCATCTCGGCCCGCTTCTTGAATGTCCGCCAGTTGCCAAACGCCGGCAGCAACCCCGTGAACAGAAAGGAGCCCCAGATCCAGGCGACGCTCTGATCGAGGAAGTGCACTCCGAGCCAGGCGATCAGCACGGCCATCCACACCGCAACGACCCCGCGCACCATCGGCGAGCGCGTGTCGCCGCTACCCCGGACCGCACCGGCCGACGACATCCAGAGCCCCCAGATTGGCAGGCTAATCCCGATGGCGCGCATGGCCACGGTGCCGATCTCGATCACGTCCGGATCGCTGGAAAACGCGCGCACGATTGGTTCGGCGAAGATGACCAGGAAGAGCAACCCCGATGCCGTTACGATCAGGGCCCACTTGCGCGAGATCATCGCCGCTTTGACGCCTTCGTCCATGCGCCGCGCGCCAACACTTTGCCCAACGAACGCCGTCGACGTGGTGGCGAACGCGATGGTCGGCAGGAAGGCAATTGACATCGCCGTGAAGGAAATCTGTTGCGCCGCCAGCGCATCGGTTCCGATCGAGGCGGCGATTGCCACCAGCGAAATAAACCCGAACTGCATCACGACCTGCTCGAATGCCGCAGGCAACCCAAGTTTGAAGAGGCTGCGGGCCATCTGCACGTTGGGGAACCAGCCGGCGCGGCCCCGAATAGAGAGCTTGACGCGTCCCGACCAAAGCATGACCAGCATGAAGATCGCACCAACCGCCCGGCCGATGGCAGCTCCCCA
>JBBQPB010000250.1:0-3893 GCA_038331435.1 Thermomicrobiales bacterium
CACCAGGCACGTGCCACACGCCTGTTCTTCGCAGTAAAGCGATCCGGCCTCGCAACGAATGGCGCATGTGCCATTGGAAAGACACGTAGAGCCATCCGGACATGAGCAGAACCCGCCGCATCCATCCGCAAGGCAATGAAACGCTTCACAGGTCGTGGCGCAACACGTGTTGTTGTCCGTGCAGACCTGACCAGTCGGGCAATCGAAATCACTACAGCAGACGTTGGGCCCTTCGAGGCACGTACTATTGCAGCACGTTCCATTATTAGGGCACTCATAATCCTGGCAGCATTGGCCACCAGACAAGTTGTAACAATAGCCGTTGAGGCAGCATTTCTCACCTTCGGCGCAGCAGGTGTTGTTTTCCGCACAATACTCGCGCGGGGTCGGGCAGCAGAGCTCTTCGCCATAGCAGTAGCCCACACAACACGCGTTGTCACAACACATCGAGGTGCCATCGACGCAACAGTCGGGACCGCATGCCGTGCTCCCGCTGGCGCAACCCAGCGACGGCTCGGGCGTGGGTGTCGGCGGAATTGGAGTTGGGGGAACCGGTGAAACCGTGGGCGCGGGCGATGGCGCTGTGGGGCCAGAAAAACCGCGCCTGGCTGCGTCGGTTTCTCTGAGAACGGGAATCCCAACGGTCACCCCGGCGCCAACCCCGAGCAATCCCTTGAGCAACGAGCGACGGCTCCGCCCTTGGGCCACTCCCTTGGCAAGCCAATCGAATCTGCGGTCGTCCACGCCTACACTCCTCTGTCCGACACTGAATGCCGGGGCGATACCCATCGTCGATTATTGAGATGTCCCGCCTTCGCATGGCACCGTACCATGTCGGCTCCTCGACGTGACACGTCAGATCGCAGCTCGCCGTAGAAACGTTTCCTGCAAAACCGTCGCAGCGCGGAAAACGATTCCAGCGGCTCGGATTGAACCTCCCAGCCGCTGGTCGGGTTACCCCTTCCGCACCGGGAAGCCCGCGCTCCCGGTCCGGTCCTCGAATACATTCTGCAGCAACGCGATAAGGGCGATCACCCCTCCAGCAAGCGCAGCGATCGCGATCGACTGCCATAGATCGACATCGATCACGACCTCGCCATCAGCAGCGACTGCCTGAATGAGCTGATTCAAGACCGGAACGGCGAGCAGCACGAGCACGCCAATCGCTCCCTGAAAAAACGTGCGCACGGCTCGGCGCACGGCATCGGTGTTCATCTGAATTCCTCTTTCTTCGTGTGCCACCCTACGCAGCCTCGAGCTCGATCTCCGCAAAATTTGCCCACATCAACCCTTGCCGCTCGGCAATACGGATGAGCTGCCAATCGTTCGAAAAGGTCACGATATCGAGCGTCCCGCCCGAATCGCTCAACGCCCACCAATCCTCAGCCGTGGGCCATTCGCCAGTCTCGACACAGCGATGCAACCAGGAAAGCGAAATGACTCCCCGGGGATCGAACGGGGCACGTTTGGTCTTCCCGTCCGGTGTGTGTTTGATCAGGCTGCCAAATCGCCGGCTCGCCTGCTCCACAGTGAGTCCGCCCGGTAGTTCGGGAATCTCCGGTTGCTGCGGAACCATCGGCGGAAGCGGCGCGGCCGGCCCCTCCGCCAGCGTTTGCCAGCGCTTCATCTCTCCCCGAGCCATCGCCTGGACCCGGGCAATATCGTCCAGCTCACCCACGCCGCAATTGGTCGTGCCGATTTCGTAATGCGCCAGTGAGGTCACGCACCCGTAGCGTGGCACATAGGGATAGCTCTCCCAATCCTGACTGTTCTGGTCGTGCCAGTAAGCGTTCAGCAAACCGCCGGCTCGAACCTGCGCGGCAGTAAAGTCCTCGTCATCGAACTTTTCGTACTCGATCGAGATGAGGGAGTTGTTCACGCCACTGGCGCCGAACCGGGCATAAAACGCTGGTCCATCCCCCTCCAGCCCGAGCGGTCCGCCATTCGCCCAGGGGGACCGATCATTCGCCGGATCGTTGAGACGGTAGATCGTCCCGTCACGGGTAATCAGGTAGTCGACCAGCGCGTCGCTACAACGCGCCCCACCGGGGCAGGAGAAAAAGTCCCGGTACCACGGTCCCGATCCTCGCCCCTGGGTCTCGTGATTCATCACGCCCACAATGTGGCGCGACCCCACCGGAATGCGCGTGTAGCCATACCCGCCCGTAACCGGCTTGCTGACGGGCAAGTCGACGAACGGCGGGTGCGGCACCCGCCGGAAAATGTTCGGCATGCGGAAAAACTCCTGTCAATGGTAAAAAGGGCAATCGCGACTTGACCCCGGGAATCAATGACTCCGATACCGAGTCGTCCCGTTCAGGGGCGAAGGCGCTTGGATGATTTGGTCAGACCGTGAGCGCGTTGAAAGAACGGCCAGTTGGGCCGAAAGAGCTTGAGCACCCGGAGCGATGCATGGCGTACGCCTGAGAACGAGGGTCGCGTTCCGCTTCGCTCGTCAGACGCAAGAACCCGAAACACGTTGGGCAGCGCTCGAGAGACGATGACGTCGAGCAAGGAACGGGCTCCTATGCTCAAACCATTGACCTCTGCGCGCATGCGCTGCGCACTGCTGGGCATCGGAGTAAAGAGTCACCTCCACGTTCACGCAGGATGCAACTTCGGGCGCTACCCCTCAGTCGGCCGGTAAAGCGAAACCGGTCGTCAGCGACACCCCAGGCGATCCCGAAAACGGCCGCACCATGTCGGACGACAACGGCGTCGAAATCCTGGTCGCCACCACTCCGAACGTCTGCACCGCTGGCTGCGTCAACTCGGCCTGCGTCCGATCTGGCCGATTCAGTCCGTCAGTTGCACCACCGCGGCCAGTACCTCGCCATCGCCAACCACCCGGCTGCGGTGGCCCTTACCGGTCGTGTCTTCCAGCAGCCCCACGCTCCCGGGGCCGTACCGCCGCCGGGTTCCGTCGCTCGTTTCCCCCTCGAGTTCGCCCGCCAGGAAGATGAAGAACTGGCGCCGTGGCGTCGGGTGCCAGTCACCAACCCACCCCGCCGGGAAGCGCACGAAGGCAACACCGGCAGCCGGAGTCATCGGGGAGAGATACAACGGCGGAGCAGGCGGGGCGAAATCGCGTGCGGCCAGTTCGACCTCCACCTCCTCGAAGTGTGACTCGCCGTACTCGTCTGAGAAAATCCGCGTGTATCTCATATCGTCCCCCTGGGTGCCTCGAACAGGCCAACCGCCGCACAGACCGGGCGGGAAGAGAAGCTGGTACCAGACGCGACGGAGTCCAAATTTTGAGCCCGCAAACGTGCCGGACCAGCGGATTCCCGTATCCTACGGTATGAGGCAGTGTTGCCCCGTACGCGCACCACCCTACGGCAGAATACCCTTCCCTACGCCAGGATCCCCTTTACCCGGCCAACCCCGAGCAGCGTAAACACCGACAACCCGGTGTACCACTTCAACCGCCAGCGGGTCGCGTCCTTCGTCTCCAGCTCACCCACCTTCTCGATCTGAATTCCCCCGTGCTCCAGCCCAAGCGCGCCCACACCCTGCCCAAATTTGACCCCGTACACCGACGAGCAGACCGAACCCGAGCTCCCCTGCACCTGCGTATCGCTGATGAAATCATCCACATACAGCGGCACCCCGTCGTAGAACAGCGCACGCTGGCCGAACTGATCGACATCGACCTCCAGCAGATTGCCACTCGCCCGCCGCAACGAGCTCAGCTTGCGTCGCGTTCGCCGGCTCAGGAAGATCGCGTCCGGTTTCCCCGGCATGATCAGGTCGATCATCGCGTCCATCATGTCCAGCGTCAGCTGCGCGCCGTTCGCCCCGGCAATGACCTCCTGCCCGGTCCCGGTCAGCACCTTGGTGAGCCCGTCGAAGGTCTTGGGATTCAAACCCGAATCGCCATTGAAAAACGAATC
>JBBQPB010000251.1:0-3821 GCA_038331435.1 Thermomicrobiales bacterium
CTGTTGGTGGCGGCTCACCCGCGGGTTGTTTTGTATTTTTTTTGGTTGGGGGGGCCCTTGGCCCCCCCAGCGACCGCAGGCCGCCATTGCGTGGCCGATACCCCGGCCCAACGAGAAAGAGATTGCCTAACCCAAAAACCACCCCATCCTGACTGGTCTCGGGGGAGTCCGCTCAGGATCGACTACCAACCTTCTCCGGCGTCACCCGGTGAGGCGACGCTTGGAAACAAAAACCCGCCACCCCGCTAATCGGCAGGGGCAACCCCTGTGGTGGCTCTTGTAGCAAAACGAATGCAACGAACCAGGCACACACCGTCTCGAGCAGGGGTATGAGCCCATGGTTTCAACCTTGGGCACTCCCAGTGCAACGTCATTGGATCGATGGCTACCGATTACGTCGAACTCCATTTGCATACCGCTTTTTCTTTTCTCGATGGAGCATCCCTCCCCGAGGAGATGATTGGGCGTGCCAAAGAACTGGGCTATCGCGCCCTCGCCGTCACCGATCACGACGGCGTCTACGGCGCAATGGAATTCGCCAAGGCAGCTGATGCGGTCGGCATCTTCCCTATCACCGGCGCGGAGATGACCCTCACCGACGAAACCCATCTCACCCTGCTAGCCGAGAGCTATACCGGCTACGCCAATCTCTGCCAGCTCATCACCGAGGCTCATCGCCTGCCACCCGGATCCCCCATCCAGCGCCTGACCTTCTCTGCCGACGAAGAAGACGGCGGGCTCGATCTCTCCTTGCGCGGCATCGGCAAACCGTACCCGCACTATCGGGCAGAAGAACGGCTGCCCCGGCTCGATCCCGAGCTGCTGGCAACCTGGGGCGAAGGGATCATCCTGCTCACCGGCTGCCGGTTAGGCAAGCTCTCCCAGCTCGTCGACGCCGGTGATCTATACGCTGCCCGCATGCTGCTAGAGCAATACATCGCCTGGCTGGGACGCGATTCGGTCTTCGTCGAGCTGCAACATAACAAGGTCCATGGTGATGTCCAGCGCATTCACACCCTCGTTCGCCTGGCAGACGAGCTGGGCCTGCGCTACGTCGCCACCGCCAATGTCCACTACCACCTCCCCGACCGTCACCGGTTGCAGGACGTGCTGGTCGCCATTCATCACCGCACCACCCTGGACAACTCTCATCAGCTCCGCCGCCCCAATGGCGAGTTCTATCTCCGTTCCGCCGAAGAAATGACCCAGCTCTTCCACCAATGGCCCGAAGCGCTCTCGAACACTGTCGCGATCGCAGAACGCTGCCGCAAGTTTGATCTGGCCAACGATCTCGCCTACGTCTTTCCCGACTACCCCTCCCCGGACGGTTCTCCTCCGGACGACTACCTGCGTAAGGTTTGCTACGAAGAGCTGCACGTCCGTTATCCCGGCGACAAAACCGAGGCGATCCGCCGAATCGACGAAGAGCTGAGCATCATCGCCAAACACAAACTGGCCGGGTTCTTCCTTCTGTACCGCGACCTGCTCATCCTGGCAGCCGAGATCGCGCTCGAGGTGCGCGGCCGCAAGAGCCCGCGCACGATCGCTAATCTGCCACCGGGACGCGGCCGCGGATCGTCGGTCAGCTCGATCGTCTGCTATCTGATCGGCCTTTCGCATGTCGATCCGATCGCGCACAACCTCTTCTTCGGCCGCTTTCTTAACGAAGAACTCAACTCGATTCCCGATATCGATCTCGACTTTCCTCGCGAGATTCGCGAGCGCCTGATCGAACGCGTTTACGAAAAGTTCGGGTATGAGAACGCCGCCTTGGTCTGCGCCTTTTCCACCTACAAGCTGCGCAGCGCGGTGCGCGATGTCGGAAAGGCGCTCGGTTTGCCTCTGCCCGAGCTCGACAAGATCGCCAAGCTGAGCGAGCCGCGCTCGGCGAAAGATCTGGCGAGCGAGCTGGAGCGGATTCCCGGCTACGCCACCCGCAAAGACGCACCGCCCTGGTGCTATCTGATCGAGCTGGCGGACCAGCTCAGCGGTTTTCCTCGCCATGTCACCCAGCATGTCGGCGGTATGGTCATTTCGTCGTCCCCCATCAGCCGCTTGATGCCGGTGCAACCGGCGGCCATGGAAGGACGCTTCCTGGCGCAATGGGACAAGGACTCCTGCGAAGACGCGCGAGTAGTGAAGATCGACTTCCTGGCGCTCGGCATGCTTTCTCTGGTAGAGGAATGTCTGGAGTTGATCGCCAGGGAAGACAAACCACCGGTCGATCTCAGCCGCATCGATTTCGAAGACCCGCTGATCTACCAAATGATCAATGAGGGCGACACCATCGGCGTCTTTCAGATCGAAAGCCGCGCTCAAATCCAGATGCTTCCCCGCACCCGGCCGAGGAAACTGGACGATCTGGTGGTGCAGGTTGCCATCGTGCGTCCCGGTCCGATCATCGGCGGTGCGGTCAAACCCTATGCCGAGCATCGCCAGCGAGCACGCACCAGCTTCCTGCCGGTCGAACCGCATTACGACCATCCCGCCCTGATCCCGGTGCTGGAGGAAACCCATGGCGTGATTCTCTACCAGGAACAGGTGGTGCAGGTCTCCATGGCGCTCTCCGGTTTCTCGGCCGGGCAAGCCGATTCCCTCCGCCGTGCCATGACCCGCAAACGCTCCGCCGAAGCCATGCTGAAGATGTGGGACGAATTCAGGGATGGCGCCAAAGCGCGCGGCGTCTCCTATGAGGTCGCCCGGGACGTCTTCCGCAAGCTCCAGGGCTTTGCCAGTTACGGTTTCCCCAAAGCGCATGCGGTTGCTTTTGCGGTGCTCGCCTATCAATCGTGCTGGCTGAAGTACTACTACCCGGCCGAGTTTCTCTGCGCGCTCATCAACAACCAGCCGATGGGGTTCTACCCCAATCATGTTCTGATCAACGACGCCAAACGGCATGGACAACGGGTGCTCGGTCCCGATATCGAGCTGAGCTCGCTCCGATGCACGGTGGAAAACGGCAAGATCCGCGTCGGGATTGGCTATGTGCAAGGCATGGGGGAGGAAACCGCCCGCAATGTCGTGCTGGAGCGGATCGCGAACGGATCCTACCGCTCGCTGGCCGATTTCATCCGCCGGGTGCCACTGGCCACCGAGGCGATCGAGAACCTGATCATGGTCGGCGCCTTCGACCGCTTCGGCATTGGACGACGGGAAGCGCTCTGGATGGTCGGGCTCTTCATTCCGTCCCGCAAGGTTGGCATGGCCAAAAAAGCCGAGTCCGGCCACCAGCTCGCGTTGCCACTCCCGGTCGATCAGGATCGGGTGGAGCTGCGGCCGATGGGGCCGTGGGAACAGATGGCCGCCGATTACGACATCATCGGTATGTCGCCCCGCTATCACCCACTCGGTTTGCTGCGAACCAGGCTACCGAAGCATCTCGTCACCTCCAAACAATTGGAAGCACTACCGCACGGCATCACCGTCGAGCTGGCCGGACTGGTCGTCTGCCGGCAACGTCCGGGCACTGCCAAGGGCATTACCTTCCTGCTGCTGGAAGATGAGGTCGGCCTGATCAACGCCATCGTCCACCTCGATCTCTATCTGCAGGAGCGCACCCTCGTGCGCAGCGAACCCTTTCTCATCATCAAAGGAAAGTTGCAGAAAACCCAGGGCGTCATCAACATCATCGCCCAGCAGATCGAAGCGCTCGAAGGCGCCCGCACCAGCTTCCACGCCCCCACGCCCGATTCGATGGAGGACATCTTCGACACCCCCGCTACCCCGGACCGCAAACTCGAACCCGCCTCCCACAACTATCGATAACCCCGCACACTCCTACCGAAACCGCTGTACCTCCGAGCAAAGCGAAGAATCGCTCC
>JBBQPB010000252.1:0-3810 GCA_038331435.1 Thermomicrobiales bacterium
ATCGCCCGAATCAGCTCATCGAGGACGCGCACAAAATCGCCCACATTCCCGCGGTCATCATCCACGGTCGTTACGACGTCATCTGCCCGGTTCGTAATGCCTGGGAGCTGCATGCAGCGCTGCCGAACTCGGAACTCCACATCATTCCAGATGCCGGGCATTCCATGGGTGAGCCAGGCATCACGGATGCACTGATCTCAGCGACGGACACCTTTGCCTTGACTGGAAACAGTTAGAATCCCGAAGCGGTCCAGGAGTCGACTTGCACGGTGACTTTGTATCGCTCCTCACCATCCTTCCCACCGATGAAGACGGCGCCGGTGTATTTACGAGCGAGCAGATTCACAAATTCAAGCGTCGTGTAAAGCTCAAATTCGGCGACGATACCGCGAAGCTCGAGGTACCGGAACGAGTCTTGCGGATCGAGGATCGACATAGCCAGGGCAGGATTCTTCTGTAGATTCCGATACTTGGCCGTTTCGGGTTTGATACTGAGCAGCAACCGTTCACCTTCCCAGAGAAACCAGACCGGGTTCACCTGGGGCCGATTGTGGTTGTCGACCGTGGCAAGTTGCCCGAGAACTGGCGATTCCAGCAAGTCGAAATGGCTGGAAAGTATCGGTCCTTTGGGCATTGGGCGGGCTCCGGAGCGAGAGAGAACTCGAAGAAGGGTCAGTATGGCAAACAGTGGTTGGAATTGCACCGCTGCCCGTTCGACTTGGCCGACAAATTCTCTAAGCTAACGCCAAATCCCCCATAGCTAACCTCGCCGTCGGAGCTGCCTTCAGACTTTCGTCCTGCGTCCGTATCAAATGGAAGCGAAGATCTCTGGCATGGACGCAGCGAACAGTTTGAGATCAATGCTCGACCTTGTAACAACTATTCGAGGTCGGAAGCGAAAAACCCTCACTTGAGTTTGCGCCAAGATGCAATTCTGATATCCGAGTAATATTGTCGGATTAGTGGGCAACACCTAATCCTGACTACCAGCGATCACACCTGGATTTGGATTTTTCACACGCTTCACCAAGAAGCCTTTTGAACCTGGAACATACGTACCGATGACACAGCCATGTCAGAATCGTAGCTTCCGATCCACTGTGTCGGCTTTCGCTGGCCAAAAATCGCTACCGGAAATCTGCTCGATGGCGGCTTGCTCGAACCGATCCTCGGTTTCGGTGCGGAACGAGCGGGCCAGGTAAGGCACATCAATTCATGGTAACCCCGGTACACGCAGCAGGATCCCTGGCCAGACAACCGAGTGACCATGCCCGTTCGTTGTTGCCCCTGGGTCTTGTGGCTCTGGTTGGAGTCCTCTTGGCTGTCGGCCTGCTCAGCCTTCGAATAGGTTCGCTGGGAATCACGACGGCCGACGCATGGAATGCGCTCTTTCACTACAACTCTGACAACCACGCAGAATTGGTCGTACGAACATTGCGCCTGCCACGCACATGCTATGCCGTCGTACTGGGTGTGGGACTTGGCCTGAGTGGCACGATTGCTCAGGCGATCACCCGCAATCCACTAGCCGACCCGTCTATCTTGGGAGTTTCCAGCGGAGCAACCCTGGCCGTTGTTATCGCCGTCTATTTTTTTGGTTTGACCGCGCCGTATCAGTACGTCTGGTTTGCGTTTGCGGGAGCGATGCTCGCATCGCTCCTCGTCTTCGTCATGTCATCGGCCGGTCGCGCCGGCGCAACTCCAGCCAAGGTTGCGCTTGCCGGTATCGTGATCTCGGCGATGCTCAGCTCATGGACGAGCGCGCTCCTCTTGCTCGATCGCGAGACGATGGATGTCGTGCGATTCTGGATGGCCGGATCACTTGCTGGCCGGGATTTGCTCACGCTCTATTGGCTGGCGCCGTTCATCATTGGCGGTTCGATTGCCGGGCTCTTTCTGGGTCACCAGCTCAATGTGCTTAGTCTCGGCGACGAAACCGCGCGCGCACTCGGCATGCGTACCGGAACACTTCGACTCGTTGCGCTGGTGCTGGTGGTGGTCATCAGCGGCGCAAGTGTGGCCGCGGCGGGTCCGATCGCCTTCGTTGGTTTGGCCACTCCACATCTCGTTCGGTCAGTGATCGGCCCAGACTATCGCTGGGTACTCCCCTACTCGATGGTGGTCGGTGCGATCCTGCTGACCAGCGCGGATGTGATTGGACGCGTGGTGGCTCGACCTTCAGAAGTCCAAGTGGGTATTGTGACCGCGATTATTGGTGCTCCGGTGTTGATTGGGCTTGCCCGCCGGCGATCGCTTGCGAGCTAACTGGCGATGGCGACCATGCAACTGACACCTCCGAGATCTCGCGCAGGTCACCGAACTGTTCGCAAGGGCGGGCTTGCGGTCCGCATCAATTCTCGCGTTCTTTTCCTAACCGGAATAGCGCTTGGAATGCTCGCCCTGCTGTTCATCTGGTCGATGACCCTCGGCAGCTTTCACATCCCATTCGCCGATGTTGCGAAGGCAATCTTTGGCTACGGCTCCCATGACCAACTACTGGTGGTCCGCGAACTGCGTCTACCGCGCGTGCTCACCGCCGCGATGGTTGGCGCATCGTTGGCAGTGTCTGGCGCGATCTTCCAGGGACTGGTTCGCAACCCGTTGGTATCCCCAGACATCATCGGAGTGAATGCTGGCGCGACGGTCGTGGCCGTTTTCTGGATCGTCTCCGGCTTGTCGTATCGCCTGATGCCGCTGGCAGCTTTCGTGGGCGCTTCCATCGCCGCCGCAGCCGTTTATCTCCTCACCTGGAAAAAAGGGATCTCCCCAAATCGATTGATTCTGGTCGGTATCGGTGTGGGAGAGTTTCTTTACGCGTTCAACCAGTATTTGCTGGTCAAATACCCACTCGAGCAGGTTCGCCCCGCGATTGTCTGGTCGATCGGTTCGATCTATGGAAGTAACTGGTTCGATGTGAAAGTGCTGGCCGCAACGCTTGCGATCTGCCTTCCCCTGAGCGTAGTGCTCGCCTGGCCATTACGTGCCATGCAACTCGGCGATGACGTCGTGCGCGGACTTGGGCTCTCGCTGGAACGAACCCGCCTGGGGCTCATCGTCATTGCCTGCGCGCTCGCCGGTGTCGCGGTGGCGCTGGCAGGGCCGATCGCATTCGTCGCGCTGATGGTGCCGCACTTCGCGCGTATGCTGGCTGGCCCGCTCTCAGGCGCCATGATCCTGTTTACTGCAGCTATTGGAGCGTTTTTCGTGCTGTTTGTCGATGTCATTGGCCAGCACTTTCTCCCGGTCTCCTTGCCGGTCGGCGCTTTGACCGCCGCATTTGGCGCTCCCTACTTCCTTTTCCTACTCTATCGTTCGAATACGAGGATGTGATCCACTCGTGAGCCGACTGCAAGGACAGAACATTACGTTAACCTATGGTGGTGATTCAGTAGTCGTGGATACGTCTATTGAAATTGCCGACGGACTGATCACCAGCATCATCGGTCCGAATGGATGTGGAAAGTCGACACTTTTGCGGGGTCTGGCACGTCTTCACCGACCCACGGGCGGAGCGGTCGTCCTCGATGGCCAACTGATTCATCAACTTCCGAGTCGCGAAGTCGCGAAACGACTCGGGCTGCTGGCGCAACAGGCGTCCGCGCCGGAAGGATTGACGGTCGAGGATCTCGTTCGCCGGGGCCGCTTTCCGCATCAAGGGTTTCTGCATGCCCCGACCGCACATGATGAGGAAGCAATCGAGTTGGCACTCCGCCTTGCGGGAATGACCGAGCTGCGAAAACGAGTGGTCGACGAGCTTTCAGGGGGCCAGCGGCAACGTGCCTGGATTGCCATGGCGCTCGCGCAGGAAAC
>JBBQPB010000253.1:0-3808 GCA_038331435.1 Thermomicrobiales bacterium
CCACAAGTCAGCGACTCCGGGCTCCGGACTCCGGGCTTCGGACTCCGTAACCCTCCATTGCGCCAATCCCATGGGTGCGGCATTCTGCCGGTAGCATTCGACAAAGAAATTACGGAAGGGACAGTCAGATGACTCGACATCCATGGGTTGCGCAAGCCGATGAGGGCGTTCGCTGGGGCATGCAGGTGGTGGTCCCGGCCCGGCGGGATGCGTTGCCAAACCTAATGGGCGTGGCCCGCCAAATGGAAGAGCTCGGCTTCGATTCGATGTTCGTCATGGATCATCCGGCCCTTCATGCTGATCCGTATATCGCACTTGCCGGGGCAGCTGCCGTCACGGAAAAACTCTATCTCGGGCAACTCGTCATGGCCGCCACCTATCGGCATCCGGCCTTTGTCGCCCGCATGCAGGCCGATCTGGACAATCTCTCCGGCGGCCGCTCGATCTTCGGCGTCGGTTCCGGTTGGTTCGAAGCCGAATACCAGATGATGGATCTTGACTTTCCCCCGATCGGTCGTCGGCAGCGGGATCTGGACGAGCTGGTAGCCGTGGTCGACGGACTTTGGAGTGGTCAGTCGTTCACCCACCATGGCGGGACCTTCGATGTCGATGGGATGCAGATCGATCCCGCCCCTGCGAGACGCCCTCCAGTGCTGGTGGGCGGAAGCGGCAAGAAAGGCACCCTGCGACAGGTGGCAACCTGGGCCGACGCGTGCAATGTCGAGGAAGAGCTAAAACTGAATAATCCCGGCGCCACCGACGCGCAACGATTCGCACAAGTCGCTGAGATCTACGCCGCGCTCGACGGGCATCTCGATGACCTTGGCCGTCCGCGCAACGAAGTCCTGAAATCCCACTTCACCACCATGCTGGTGCTTGCTCCCACCCAGGAGGAAGCCGATCAGCGTGCCGATGCCATCGATACATCGAAATCGACCTCGGCCGGTGCCCGCAGCCGGGGGCGCAGCTTCCTGGCGTCTTCCTCGGTCGACCGCGCTGTTGCGTATTACCAGGGACTGCGTGAGGCTGGGGCACAGTATTTCGTCGTACAAGTCAATCAGGACGACGTCGAGACGATGCTCCTGCTCGCCAACGCCGTCATGCCGAACGTGGCGTAGCCCTGCTCTCCTGCCATCCCCGAAGGCGTAGCTACCCGCTCGCAGAAGCCAGGAGATGCGAAGCTGCTCTTGAAACGTTCGAAATGAAACGAGCGGCTGCCAGTGCAACCGCTCGTTCATCGGTTCTGTGGATTGGCCATATCGTCTATTCGAATGACGATTCGGACCAATACTCTTCGATCGTGTTGTCCCGGTCGAGTGGAGGAGTGATTCCCAGCACAATCGCGATGACCAGGAACACCAAAACCAATTCCATCATTACCGTTCGTCCCAACTGCAGGCTAGCTGCGAGCCTCAGTCAATCGCCGCTGTGAGATACCCTCACGCGCTGCGTCCAGGAGGAACCGCGCTGTCGCCTTGATGCCGCCGAACCACGTCAGCTCGCTGATCTGGCCCGACCGCTCCGCCTTGGCCAGGGATCGATGATGACGAATCATCATTTGACGCTCGTGCTCAAGACCAATCTCCCGTGCAATCGCCGACGCTTGCAACATATCGTGACCACCCATGTTCGTTACTCCTTATCCTGCTTGCGCCGGTTTCAATTACCTGGAGCTGTCAAATAGGGTCTGAGGTTGGACCCGGAGTTGCCCGCTTCCTTTCGTGGGTTCGGATTCAGCCTGTCTTATCCGCCGATTCCATTCCCGTGCGAGCTCCGTGTCCGCACTCACAACACCATATTCCGCCATTTCAATCGCCCATACATCGGCAGAATTGCGGATTTCTTTCAAAACCGGGTATGTAGGGCATACGTAGATCGATGGAGGCAACAGAGGCAATCCAGCGGCGGAGAGGTGTGGGCTTCTAACGATCCCGGTACCAGAACGATCCCCGCAAGATCGGCACAAACCCCAATCGTTCGTAGACCGGGCGTCCTTCATCGCTGGAGAAGAGCACCGCCGGCAGTCCCAGTTCTGGTCGCGCTGCGGCTTGCGTCACCGCCAGCCCCACTCCCTTGCGACGCGCTCTCGGAATGGTGGCAACCATAACGACATCGACGATTCCCGCCTCGACCAGACTACCCGCCGCGGCCACTGGCTCGTTGTCGAGATACCCGAGCCAGGCAGCGAAACGATCGTCTTGCAGCATGCCGGGATGAAAGAGTGCCCCGGACATTGCTCCGCGCATCTCCTGAAAATCGAATCCCTCGATCATGATCTTTTCGAGAGTGGCGAGCTCGTCACTGCTCTGTACCGGTTCGACTCGAATATCGGTGGGAACGAGGCTCGAGAACGGGCTACGCAACTGCAGTGGCGGGTGCCCGGCCAGCGTCCATCCCCAGGCGGTGAGGTCTGGAGTCGGCAAAGGACTGTAGACCGCAACGAAGCCTGTCGCGCCCGGTTGTCCAAACAGATCTTCGAGCTCGGTCATTGTTCGATCGAGGTTGGCCGTTGTCAGGGGCTGTCGAAGTACCCCGAAATTGAGCATAGAAGCTGGCCGCCCGGTGTCGACCGCAATAGAGCGTTCGTTCTCGACCACGGTCGCTCCGAGTGTTTCTCCAGTCAGTCGTTGAAATGCGGTCTGCGCCTGGAGAAATTGACGAACCACCGTGTCTGTCTCAGGAGCGTCGAGCTCCCATCCGGTCAGTGGTCCAAGTTTTGCCCCGCTATCGTCGGTCATAGGGTCGGCTCCTTGTTTGCGATCTGGGATGACGGGCGAAGCGCGAATCCATCCTATCGCGTCCCGAGTGTGATTGCCCCGAGTGTGATTGAATGGAGGAACGTGGCCGGAGTCGTTCGCGCCGGAGGAAGCCCATGCGTATTCGTTCAATGCTCATTGTGCTCACATGCGTTGCTGCGCTTGTGAGCGTTCCCGTTGCCGCCCAGGACGCTACGCCAATCGTGGCAGTACCGGATCCCGTGCTCTGTACGCTCAACCCGCTTACCCCGAACGACTTGCAGCGGATCGCGGACACCACCACGACCCCGTTTCCGACCTCAACCCCGATCTCGGGCAACATCGTTTTGCCAGACGGAAAAGAGCTTTTCACGTCGGAACGGGAGGAAATCGAAAAGGACATCAGCCGGGCAATCGCCTGCGTCAACACCGGTGAGCCGCTCAAGGCGCTGGCGGCCTATACGGACAACTGGATCGGCCAGTTCCTCATCGCCCAGGGCGGTCTGGACGACGAGCTGATTGCGGGGTTGCAAGTCGATCGTGACCTCCAGCCAGCGCAATATCTGCAAATTCTTTCATTCGGAGATGGCGCGCGCTTGTCCGATGGTCGTGTGGCCATCGTGGTGGTCGGAGATGACCCGACTGATAACCGGGATCCCGAACCGCGTCTCTTCGTGATGACGGAAGTCAAGCCGGGTCGTTTTCTCATCGACGAGGTGGTGCCCATCGAGAGCTAACCGAACGCGCTTGACACATAAGAACTAATGTTCTAATATGGAGTCAAGCGGCACGTTTGGCAGCGAGCGCGGGCCTGGGCAGCAGTTCATCGTGCCCGGGCTGGTTACCCGTCATCCTCACTCGGTGCTGGATCCCGGCTCTGCAGAGCGTCACGGTCGATCCCACCGCTTTTCCGGCATACCCACGGTCGTAGTCGAGTAACCGTGTTGGAGTGTCAAGGTTGGGCGGGGAGAAAGACCCCCTGCCCAACCTTGGTTTCCTGCCAGGTCAGCTCGTGGCGCACCATGACGTTGAGGATGCCCAGTAGCCGGCGCAGACAGGCAATCCGTGCTTGC
>JBBQPB010000254.1:0-3795 GCA_038331435.1 Thermomicrobiales bacterium
ACGTCGTTCCCGGCCCGCGCCAACAACGCGCCATAAAACCCGCCAAGAGCCCCAGCGCCAACGATGAGTGTGCGCACGATGACGTCTCTCCTCCCCCTTCAATATGCGTGACGAAACCCGGGCCGTTGCGAACGAATTCGACACTGCTTTGAGAAAAGCATTCGTCTTGCCCGCCCATTCAACGATGTCGCACCACCAACCATGCCAGGAGCAGGACGGATGCAATCCAGAGGCCGATGATAACCGCCGCAGCCAGGCGGGGATGCTCATAGCCAGCGGACTCCCCTGAACGTATACGCTGCCGGGCATCAGACATCACCTCCGGCGGGATCAGGCGAAGGGCGAGCCAGATGCCGATGGGCACCAGCACAAAATCGTCGATCAATCCCAGAATTGGGATCACATCGGGGATCAGGTCGATCGGGCTGAACGCATAGCCCACCACGCACACGACGGCGATGCGCGCGAACCAGGGCGTACGCGGATCGCGATACGCCAGCACAAGCGCGCCAGTCTCGCGCTTGAGCGCCTGTGTCGCCCGGCGCCATGAATGCAATATTTACGACGCCGTCATCGGCGTGACAGGCACGTTCGCGTTCCGAATGACACCGACGATGGTCGGGTCCTGTCCCGGAATCTCACCAAAATAGACGAACCACGGGGTTCCGGTGAGATCGACCGCCACTGCCGAAATTCCCTGCGTGTTGGGGTCGTCCTGCGTCACGATCGTTTCCGGTCCTGGCTCGACCGAGCGGAAGGCAATCCCGGTCGCGCCAACATCGACGATGTTGCCGTTGCCGACGTTGTAGGAGATAAAGACCGTGCCGAGATTATTGATGGCAATGGCGGGATAGGTGCCGCTCTCGCCAAAGGCAATCAGCGAGTCCGAGCCCCATTCGTTGGCGCCCGGCTTGAGCCGTTTGGTGAAAAGGAAAGTATCTGTCGAGCCAACCCGGCCGTAGGCGAGCACCACGCCGCCAGTCGGATCGGCAGCCATGGCCACCAGACGACCGCCGAAGAGATCGCCCCGGCCATTGGTCAACGTTTGTGGCGCGGTCCAGTCGAGCTCGCTGGCAAGTGGACGCTGCGACCATTCCATCCGTGCGGCGGCAGAGAGGCCCATCGCCGAGGTGTAGACCGACCAAACCGCCACCAGCCGATCGCCGTCCACCACGAGCTGCGGCCGGCTGGCTGCCGAGGTCGGGTAATGGTTGTTGATCAACACCGGCAGGGTCCAGAGACCGTCGACGGTCCGCTGGCTCACGAAGATGTCGGCATTGGCCGGTGAGCTGAGGGCTTCCGGGCTAAACGCGCGCTGGTCCTGCCAGGCAACGTAGAGGGTGTCATTCGTGTCGATCGCCAGCGAAGCCGCAATCTGATGTCCTGCGAGCTGATCGAGCGAGATCGCGACTGGCTCGATCCAGCCGCCGTTGCCGTCTTCGCGGGTGTAGAGCAGGGTGCTGTAGAAACCGTCCTGGTCCTTTTCACGCGCCGAGTAGACGACATGCACCACGCCCTTGCTGTCGACGACGGCCGAAGGAGCAAGTTGCACTTCGCCGAGTGGCATGGCGGACGCTTCCAGCCATTTACCCTGGGTCGGATCGTAGTGCGAGGCGTAGACCATCTTCCGGTCCTTCAAATCGCCGGCATCGGCGGTCGCACCAAAGAAGGCCCAGGCGCCGCCATCGGGCTGGGTAACGATCACCGGGTTCCATTCGAGCCAGGGATGGAAGGGAACCGTACCCCCGTCGCCGTTACCAATCTTGAGCTGGGTGCGCTCCGGGGTTTCCACTCGGGTCACACCGTGCGGTCCGGTGCAGTTGGTCCAGATGGCGCCACCGCGGTCCTTGGACGACTGCTCAGCATCCTTCAGCCAAACCGCAAACGGTCCGCTGACATCCACGGCGACCGCGGCATAGCCGCCGTCGATTTGCTCGAAATTGAGCAATCGGCGGCTGGAATCGTCTTCTCGTGACCAGACCAGTGTGGCGCCATCGAGCGTTTCGATATACAGCTGGTCGGTTGCCAAGCGCGTCAGACGGCGTGTGGCTTCTTCACCAAAACATTCGTCTGGCAAGGGTCCGTCGACGAACGACAGCACCGTTTCCGTCTTGTCGTCACCGACCGTCAACGTGAACCCATTGATCACCTCGCCCAGATCGACGCGGTCCGCTTTCGGAGGATCGGTCATCGTGGGCAGCGCATCGAGCGCCGGACCACCCTCGATCGCACCCTGAATCGACAGGGATTCGCCATCGAGATAGAGCTTCGGGTCGACAGAGTCGATCGGCAACTCGAACACAAGCACCAGGCGCGCGCTTTCTCCATCGCCGATCGCGACTCCGTCATCGACAGTGCTTGGCTCCATCTTGAGCTGCTCGGCCACCCGCTCGGTGGTACGCCGAGCGAACCCGCGCGGATCGTCGCCACCCGGCAGCTCCAGTGCGAAATCACGCGGATTCAACGTATCGTTGTCGCTGCTCCAATTGGTGACATCGACCACCGCCACCAGCCAATCTTTATCCTCGCGGCCTTCGAGCTCGTACTCAGGAAAGGTATTGGCCCGCTGAGCGGTGATGACTTTGACACGCCAGGCGCCGGAAACGAAATCGGAAGCCAGCCAAGGTTCCACCGGCAGCGCCACCGGTGAGGCGACGGCCTCGGTGCCAGGCGTAGCGGGTTCGACCGTTGCGTCCTGCGCCCTGGCCGAAAACACACCCGCCAGGGAGGTCAGAACCAGAACGACCGCCAACAGAGCGGGGACAAGGCGTAGATGCCGGAACCGAGTCATCAGTGAACTCCTCTAAAGCAACAGGCATCGGGCGGGGCCGGTACAGCATAGCAGGGAGCCGCCCCAAGCTTGCAGCATAGCAGGATCGGGAAAGCCCACCGCGGTTCGAAGTCCGGCTTCGTTCGTAGCGAAGGATTTTAGCGCCCGCTCGGGTTCGAGATCTAAAGCGAACGTCCGCTGGTCACACGGCGACCCGCACGCGTTTGAAGAGGGATCGTAGGAGCCCGCCAAAAAAATGATAGCGGTCATAGGTGTGGCATGGGCATCCACGGGCAAGTGCCCCAAACTGGGGACGGTGATTTTGCGTCCGCGACGTGGTGCTCAACCACCAGTGTCGATGGATCTCCACACAGTGAAAGGACGGACACGCGCCTGGGATCGCAGCTGAAGCGAACTGTCGCGCTCCGGACAGCGATGCGCTTACTCGTCTGCGTCCGATTCGTATGGGGGAAAGCGGAACTGCATGTCACGGTCGAGGAGACCGCCATATCCAAGCCCAGCCAGATCGGTCGTCGTTACCCGCTCACCGGCCATGATCCAGGGGAGGATCAGATCAGCCACGGTCGATTTCGAGTACATCGAGCAGGAGGCCAGATTGAAGATTGGCACGTCGCCGGTATACGCGAGCCAGAACATGCTCCCCGGATGCGCGGGCGCCCCGATGCGCACAACTTGGCCCTCTACCAGCGGAATCGAACCCAACGCGCCGTCCATCGGATCCATCGTGTTTCCGCCCCCGGTCATCAGCAACTGCGCACCCTGATCGAGAAATCCATAAAGCGCCGCAGCGACCGCGTCGGGATTGTTGTCGACCGCCCGATACCCGAGCAGCTCGCCACCGTACCAGGCGGTTTTCGTCTCGACTGCCCGCTCGAACCGAGCGCAGGTCTTCTCGTCCATCGCTTCGGTGGTGACCACCCCAATCTTGAGCACCAGGAATGGTTTGACCTGCACCACCTTCGAAGACGACGCAATGCGCACCGCTTCGTCGATCAACGACTTCC
>JBBQPB010000255.1:0-3790 GCA_038331435.1 Thermomicrobiales bacterium
TCATCGCCACCGAAAGCGGTCACAACATTCATCAGGACCAACCCGAGCTCGTGATCGAAGCCATTCGCGAAGTCGTCGACGCAGTTCGAGATCCTTCGACCTGGACGAACTAACCACTATCACCTGCGCACCGAGCCAACACACATGCCAGCCCTGCTGATCCAGCATCGCGTCTCCGACTATGCCGCCTGGAGACAAGTCTTCGACGAACAGGCGCACGCCCGAACCGCCAACGGCTGCCAGCAAGTCCAGATCTTCCGCAACGCCGCCGACCCGCACGAAACGGTGATCTTCCTCACCTGGGACACCCTCGTGCGGGCCAGGCTCTCTGCGCAATCGGACGACTGGCTCGATTCAATCGATCGAGGCGGTGTTATCGACCGCCCCGACATCTGCTTCCTAGAGGAAACCAGCGGGTGATCCACCTGGTGACAAACATCAATGGAGCGTGACTACTCCAAGGAATGGGATTGAACGATTCGTCCGATCGACGACAAGACATGGCGAATTGACGGTACAAAAACCCCCGCCGATCGGTCGTGAAGAGATCGGCCCGTCCTGAGACTGCCGCTGCTCTGAAACCTGATCAAGCGCACATCGTCCGTCCCGATGACGTACGCTTGCTAATTCAGGTCCTGCCGAAACACCCGGGGGTGTGCTCCATGCGACGTTTGATTCATTTCTCCATTGCGCTTTCCACGCTGACGTTCCTCATCCTTTGGTCGAGTGGGTCGACATCGGTTTTCGCCAATTCATATGTACGGAATCTCGACTGCGCGACTGTCGGAACACCGCGTACAAACCCGGCCCCAGATGGAGCCGAAGCGTCCCCGGCGGTGGAGGGTTCCAGTCAGGCCGCGCTTCCTGGCGCTACGGCGGTCGAGCTGGATCATGGGAGCGCCCTTCTGTGGGGCAATGGTGAACGCAGTCTGCTGCTGCTGCACGGCGCCGTCTATGACGCTGCTTCCTGGGACGCCCAGGCCCAGTTGCTGGCCGGCCAGGGCTTCACCGTGTTGGCAATGGAGGAGCTCGCTCCCGACGCGGTGCAGGATGGCCTCGCATACCTGATGAACTGTGGTGCATCTGGTGTGACCGTCATGGGCGCGAGCGCGGGCGGAAGTGCGGCACTGACGTTTCTCGCGGGAGACCCGGAGGGAATAACCGGTCTGATCCTGTTGAGTGCTACGGGCGATGTCGCAGATCTCGGGGGATATCCCAAGCTCTTCGTCGCAAGCGAAGATGAGGGAATGGAAGCGCGTCTGGCGTCGATGGTCAACGATTCCCCTGGCTCACAGAACCAGACACTGATCTTGCCAGGGTCCGCACATGCGCAGGCAATTTTTACCACCGATCAGGGCGAGCCTCTTTTGAACGCGATCCTCGCATTCCTTGAAGAGACCGTCGATTGGAAAAGCCAGGCATGATCGACGCTCCGTTGCTGGAGCAGTCATTGCGATCACCCCGCACGGCCAACAAATCATGATTCTCGAACACGCTGCCGATTGCTCACAAAGCAAGCGCAATGACGATGAGGTCGTGGCTCCACCGTCATTGCATTGCTCTGGACGAGCGGTATTTTGCGTCCGGCACCGGTCAACGGCGGGTTCGAGACAGGAGTTGGCCTGAGACCAGGTCGCTCGTTGGGACTACTGAGCCAGCTCCCGGTTACGCTTCCAGGGAGGCGAAAAGGTTGTTGAACGATTCGGCCAGGGTCGGGTGGGCGAACACCGCGTCACGCAGCGCGGTATACGGCAGCTTGCCCATCATGGCGATCTGGATCATCGACATGAGTTCGCCTCCTTCGGCGCCCAGGATCGCCGCACCGAGAATACGGTCATTCCTCGCATCGACGATGGCTTTCATCAATCCGCGGGTCTCATCGACCTGGATCGCTCGGGCCACCCTACTCATCGGCATCGTGGCCACTCGGATATCGAGACCCTTGTCGCGCGCCGCCTGCTCTGTCAACCCGATCCGGCCCAATTGCGGATCGATATAGGCGACGTAGGGCACCATACGATCGCGCGTGGTCGCGTTCCCATCTTCCAGCAGATTGGTTCGGAGAATCCGGAAATCGTCGTAAGAGATATGGGTGAACGCCGGGCCACCGTTGATATCGCCAGTTGCGTAGATCCCGTCCACGTTCGTGGCCAATCGTTCGTCAACCGTGATGTACCCGCGTTTGTCGGTTTCGACTCCCGCTTCGTCCAGGTGCAGGCGATCTGAATTCGGAGTTCGGCCGGTCGCGATGAGCAGATGCGATCCTTGCAGCGCCTGCTCACGCTCGTTTCCTCGTACCGTGAGGCGCACCCCGCCATCCGCCGGATTCGCGCGAACGACATCCGTTTCCAGGAGAATATCGATACCATCATCACGCAGCAGATCGAGCACCGCCTGTGCAATGTCCGGGTCTTCACGGCCCATGAGCTGCGAGCCGCGCTGCACGATCGTCACCTGGCTGCCAAAACGACGGAACATTTGCCCGAACTCGAGTCCGATGTAGCCGCCGCCTACGATCAAGAGATGCTCGGGCAGCGCGTCCAGCTCCATAATCGAGGTCGAATCGAGCGCGGGCGTATCTTTCAATCCCTCCACCGGCGGCATCGCAGGACGCCCGCCGGCATCGATGACGATGACCTTCGCTTCGAGATCGATCCGGCCGCCATCGTTCAGCGCGACCGCTAGAGACGCCGGTCCGGTAAAGCGCGCCTCACCGCGAATCAAATCGAGCCCGGAAGTTTCCTCGATCCGTTGCGTGCTGCCACTGCGAAATTGCTCGACGATGGCGCGTTTTCGCTCGCGCACTGCCACCATGTCAACCGAAATGTCACCGGTTCGCACGCCGTAATTTCCCGCCCGGCGAGCGAGCCAGGCCACCCGCGCGCTAGCCACCATCGTTTTCGTCGGGGTGCAACCATCGTTGATGCACGTTCCGCCGACATGCCTTGCCTCGACGAGCGCGGTGCGCCGCCCGGCTGCGGCAAACGCTGAAGCCAGCGGTCCGCCTGCCTGCCCGGCGCCGATCACGATCGCATCGTAGTGTTTCGGGGTCATCGCAATGTTCTCCTTGTGCATGGGGAGGGAGGGCGTCGTCTGAGAAGCTTGCCTCGCTGTGGTTCCCAGACGCGGCCACAGCGCGATCATCGGGACGCCATCGGACCGGTTCAGGCAATGGTGCCGCCCAATGAAGTTGCAACCGGCGTATACGATCGGTCTGCCGCGGACGTGTGGCCGCTCGTCCTACGTTACCGTTTTCGCCTCCAAACCCGCCAGACGGCGGAGCACGCCGCTTTCGGGTTCGCCGGGTCTCAACCGTCAACTCACCTGCGCGTATCCCGCCAGGCGAGCAACTTCTCCAAGCCCGACAGGTCGTAATCCGGACCCTTTGACGCCGTCAGAAAGTGGGTCACTCCGGCGTCGTAGTACTCGTCGAGCTTATCGAGCTGCGGCCCGAAAATCTGAACCGAACGCTCGATCTCGTTCGGATCGCGGCCCATCTTCGCGCACCACTCGTCCAGCACCTGATTCTTGTGCCGCATCACCTCGGGCTCGTCCTGCCCGTTCCAGATCGTTGCGTACTCGGCCACGATGCGCAGCGTCACCTTCTCGCCGCCGCCACCAATAAGAATCGGCAAGGGATTCTGAATCGGCGGGGGATTCAGCTTGTCGAGCCGTTCCATGATGATCTTCATATCCCGGTCGAGATCCTTCAGGCGTGACGCCGCCGTGCCGAACTCGTAGCCGTACTCCTCGTAATCGCGCTGATTCCAGCCGCTGCCGATGCCGAGGA
>JBBQPB010000256.1:0-3788 GCA_038331435.1 Thermomicrobiales bacterium
TTTCACTATTCTATGTCGGTCGGGGGTTGACGATCATGCTACAATCTTCGATGCGATCAAACGTTCGCCTTTTCCCGCTTGGAACAGAAATATGTCGCCCCTCCTGGACAAGATATCCGTTCGCGGTGCCCGCGAGCACAACTTGAAGAACATCGATGTCGATCTTCCCAGAGATCGACTTGTCGTGTTGACTGGACTTTCCGGTTCCGGCAAGTCGTCACTGGCGTTCGACACCATCTTCGCCGAGGGGCAGCGACGCTATGTCGAATCGCTTTCCGCGTACGCGCGCCAGTTCCTGGGGCAAATGGAAAAGCCGGATGTCGACCATATCGATGGGCTCTCTCCTGCGATCTCTATCGATCAGAAGGGCACGAGCCGGAATCCCCGCTCGACGGTTGGCACGGTCACTGAGATCTACGACTATCTGCGACTTCTCTTCGCCCGCATCGGCCGGCCTCATTGCCCGAACTGCGGGAAGCCGATCGAGCAGCAATCCGTCCAGCAGATGGCCTCGGTGTTGCTTCAGCTTCCCCAGCGCAGCCGGCTGCTGATACTCGCCCCGGTCATAAGTGCTCGCAAAGGCGAGCATACCGCGGTGCTTGAAGAGATACGTCGTCAGGGATTCGTACGCGTGCGGGTCGACGGATTGGTCACGGATTTGGACGAGCCGATAAAACTCGCCAAAACCAAGAAGCACACCATCGAAGTCGTCGTCGACCGTATTGCGTTGAATTTCGACGAGGGCGTGGCTCCCGAGGACGGTTCCGAGCGGGTGCGCATCATCGAATCGCTGGAAACCGCTCTGCGGATTGCCAAGGGAATGGCCCTCGTCCAGATTGTGGACGGCGAAGAGCTCACCTTTTCCGAACAATTCGCATGCACCGATTGCGGTATCAGTCTCGGCGAGATCGAACCGCGCAATTTTTCATTCAATTCGCCGCAGGGCGCGTGTCCCGATTGTTCTGGGCTCGGAGTCAAGCTCAAGTTCGATCCCGAGCTGGTCGTCCCCAATCCACGTCTCTCGCTCGATCAAGGAGCGATCGCTCCTTGGATGAGTGCCGCCGGGGAGGGGTACGCCTGGTACGCGGCTCAGCTCGATGCCCTGGCGGAGCTCTATGGGTTTTCCACGCAGCAGTCCTTCAGTACGATCGATGGCGAAGCACGCGGGATCATTCTGAATGGACTCAAGGGCCAGCAGATCACGGTTAAATATCAAGCGAGAAACGGGCGGACCAAGGCCTATCAGGTCCCGTTCGAAGGCGTGATTCCGAATTTGACACGTCGCTATGCCACAACGTCCTCCGACTACATCAAGGAGGAGTTGGGCAAGTACATGGCGGCCAATCCCTGCCCCACTTGCAACGGAACCCGGCTTCGCCGCGAGATTCTCTCTGTACTTGTCGACGGCAAGAATATCGTCGATGTCTCTCGCCTGCCGATCCGGCAAGCGCAGGCTTGGGCCGAGCGGTTGTCAATCGATCCTGGGAAATCAGCCGATGCGGTGCTGACCGCACGCGAGTACCTCATCGGCCGGCAGATCATGAAGGAGGTGCGCGAGCGACTTGGCTTCCTGGTGGATGTCGGGCTGGACTATCTGACCATGGACCGGGGGGCGAACACGCTTTCCGGCGGCGAGGCGCAGCGCATCAGGCTCGCCACGCAAATTGGCTCAGCGTTGATGGGGGTGCTCTACATTCTCGATGAGCCGAGCATTGGCCTGCATCAGCGCGATAACGACCGGCTCATCAAAACTCTCCTTCGGCTGCGCGATCTTGGAAACACGTTGATTGTGGTCGAGCACGATGAAGAGATGATGCGGGCCGCCGACTGGATCGTCGACATCGGACCAGGCGCCGGGATTCACGGCGGCGAAGTGGTTGCTATGGGTCGCATTCCCGATCTGGCTGCAGTATCGGAATCGCTCACCGGACAATTCCTCAGTGGTGCGCGGGAAATCGAAACTCCTCCGTTTCGTCGCACAGGCAGCGGCAAAACGCTGACGGTGGTTGGCGCCCGCGAGAACAATTTGCAAGATATCACGGTCGATTTCCCACTGGGAACCTTCATTGGCATTACGGGAGTTTCCGGTTCTGGCAAGAGCTCGCTCATAACCGACATCCTCTACCCCCGCCTGGCAATGGAATATCACCGCTCGCGGCAGCGGCCTGGGCTGCATGACCAAATTCTTGGTATGGAGCACCTGGACAAGGTCATCGAGATCGATCAAAGCCCAATCGGCCGCACACCTCGCTCGAATCCGGCAACCTATACCGGCATGTTTACGCCGATACGGGAGCTCTTCGCGTCACTTCCAGAGGCGAAGGCACGCGGGTACAAGCCTGGCCGCTTCTCCTTCAACGTGAAGGGCGGTCGATGCGAGGCATGCAAGGGTGAAGGCATCATCCAGATCGAGATGAACTTCTTGCCCGATGTGTTTGTTCCCTGTGAAGTCTGTCATGGCAAACGCTATAACCGGGAAGCGTTGGAAGTCACCTTCAAAGGGAAATCGATTGCCGATGTGCTCGAAATGACCGTGACCGAAGCGCTCGACTTCTTCCAGAATATTCCGAGTGTCCGAGCAAAACTCCAGACGCTTGAGGATGTTGGTCTCGGATACATCAGACTGGGGCAACCTGCCACGCAACTTTCGGGTGGTGAAGCGCAACGCGTGAAACTCTCTTCCGAGCTTTCGCGCCGCGCCACCGGCCGCACGCTTTACATTTTGGATGAACCCACGACCGGTCTGCACTTTGCAGATATCGAGCGGCTGCTTGGCGTGCTGCAGCGATTGGCTGACGGCGGCAATACGATCGTGGTTATCGAGCACAATCTGGATGTGATCAAGTCGGCCGATTGGATCGTCGATCTCGGACCGGAGGGTGGCAACGGCGGCGGTCAGGTCATCGCGACCGGGACACCGGAAGATATCGCGCTCAATCCCGCTTCACACACCGGTCATTACCTCAAAGATGTGCTCTTCCAGACTGCTCTCGCTGCTGATTAGCGTCGAGGCTCCACATCTGTTCTATCACATCGGCAGCGAGATCGTGAACACCGCTCCTTCGCCTGTCTGACTTTGCGCGGTGAGCATCCCACCGTGCGCATCTACGAGTGATTTCGCGACGGATAAACCAAGTCCAACCCCGCCAGTCGAACGCGATCTCGCCTTGTCCGCTCGATAGAACCTTTCGAAAATACGATCGACGTCTTGCGGTTCGATGCCGATTCCAGTATCGCGCACGACGATATTCCCCATCCCGGATGCACGTTTGGCGGAAATTTCGACGCTGCCACCTGCTGGTGTGTAGGTCAGGGCGTTGTCGACAATCACACTGAGTGCCTGTTCGATGGCCCCCCGATCGGCTTCAACGATCACCGACTCGTTCGCGGGTACCGTCAACGAAATGCCTCTTTCGCTCGCCAACTCCTCGAACCGTATCGCCACGCTGGTTGCGATAGTGGCCAGATCGAGGGACACCTTGTCGAGAGGCAGCGATGATCCGTCTGACCGTGCCAGCAAGAGCAGATTGCCGACAAGAGTCGACATCGCATCGACTTCCTGCACGATCCGTTGCTCACCCTCAATTCGCTCGTCGTGCGTCAGATTGGGAGACTGTTGCAGATACTCTGCTTCAGAACGGATCAGCGTGAGGGGCGTGCGGAGCTCGTGAGAAGCATCCAGCACAAAGGCTTGTTGCCGTTCGAACGCGCGGCGTATGGGACGCATCGAACGGTTCGCGAGAAAGAGTCCAGACGGCAAGGCAAGCAGCCCGCCGAGTAAGAGCCCA
>JBBQPB010000257.1:0-3776 GCA_038331435.1 Thermomicrobiales bacterium
ATTCAAACGCCTCAACTTCCACTCCACATCAGAATTGACGACGAAGTTGCGGAATACCTTGGACTCGAACTGCGAAAACGATACGAGTCTGGACGTTCCATTCGAGACATTTCCGTTGAAACGAACTACTCCATTGGACGGGTGAGGACACTCTTGCAGCGAGTAGATACTCCGCTGCGTGGGCGAGGTGCTCAGCCTATCAACGCATTGGACGAACCGGAGACTGTCTCTATCTCGTGATAGTGAAATTTATCGTTTAGGCACTCATCGTGAACGCCTTCACCACCTCTTCGTCGATCTCCACACCCAGACCCGGCGCAGTCGGAATCTCGACCTTGCCATCGACTAGCGGGAAGCGCTGGGTGGTCAGCATCTGGTTGAGCGCGGTCTCCTGCACGCAGTACTCGAAGAAGGTCGCGTTCGCCATCGCCGCGATCACGTGCAACGACGCCGCCTTGATGATGCCAGTGCTCCAGGAGTGCGGCACCATCGTGACGCCGCGCAGATCGGCCATCTGCGAGATCCGCATCACCTCGGAAATGCCTCCGGCGCGAGTGACATCGGGCTGAACCACATCGACCCGGGTGCTCTCCATCAACTCCTTGAATCCCCAGCGGGTGACATCTTCCTCGCCGCAGGCAATTCGGGTTTCGACGGCATCGGCCAGCTTCCGATACCCATCGATATCGTCCGGCATCAGCGGTTCCTCGACCCAATATGGCCGGTACTCCTCGAATCGGCGCACCTGACGGATCGCGTGATCGCCATTTGGCCAGCCGTTGCCGATGTCGATCATGAGATCGACCTTCTCGTCCGCCGCCCGCCGCGCCGCCGCGACCAGCGCGACATCGAGATCGGCATCGCGGCCAAGTGGCCCCCACCCGAGTTTGATTGCCGTGAATCCTCGCTCGACCAGCTCCGTGACGATCTGCTCGACCTCCGCCGGGGTCTCCCGCATAAGCGTGCTGGCGTAGGCGCGGATCGAGGAGCGGTGCGGTCCGCCAAGGAGTTTGTGGATCGGCAGTCCGAGCGCCTTGCCCTTGATATCCCAGAGCGCGATATCGATCCCGCTCATCGCGTGAATCGCGACCCCGCGTCGACCGTAGTAGATCGACCCCTTGTACATCTTTTCCCACAGCCGGTCGATTTCGAAGGGATCCTCCCCGATCAGCAGGTGACGGAGTCCATTCGCGTTCGCGTGCGACGCCGGCGCATCGACCACCGCCTTCACTATGGAAGGCAGGGAATCGACTTCACCGATGCCGGTAATCCCTTCATCGGTGTGTATGCGAATGATCAGGGCGTCCTGACTGCCGTCGGCAATCGCCGAGTTCACCCCCGGCTGCCGCAAAATAATCGCTTCGACATCGGTAATTTTCATTCGTTGGTCCTTTCAATCAAGGGACGAAAACCCTCGAAGGTTGCAGGGGCGGACGGCTGTGTGCCCGATTTCTCACAAAGGTTTGGTCATTGTTGAACGGGCTGACCTCCGGCCGGGCACACAGCCGTGTGCCCCTACCAACATCCGCGCTTTATTCTTTTGACATACTTTATGTCAATACGAACTATATCGCGATTGCAACACTTCGACCGATCCACGCTCGCAACGAAACTGTTGCAATGTGTGACTTGACCATTTCTCACCGCACTCGTCACTCGTTAATGCAAATCGATTCTCGTATCCGTTGGATTCGGACGGGCTCGGAGTTCGCGGACCAGTTCAACCAGGTTTTCGGCTGCCCGTTCGAAGATGAGTCGCCCTTTTTCGGCGGTCGCGAGCGTCGCCTGACCGGTGACGCCACTCGGCGAAAAACTGCTCCACCAGTGCTCGCCGAGGTGAACGCCGGTCCCGCCCTCCAGATCCATTTGCAGGTAGCGTCCCTGCACGAACTTCATGTCGTCGACAATCTTGTCTGAACGAACCCGGTCATGGTCGAGGTACTGCATGACCGAGGTTTCGAGTTCGCACGCATGCGCGATTCCACCCGGTTTCAAAGAGTCCCGGACCTCGCCGACATTGTCGGCCAACGCTGCCCACAACAGGGAGGCGCAGAGCGCCCCGGTGCGGACATTGACCTCGTTTCCGACCACCGCCAGATAGGGCGGGTTCACACCATGACCGCTGATGAAGATGAAGCGGTCAAATCCGTGCGCGGTGACACTGGTGACGACATCGATCAGGTAGTTGATCAGACTATCCCAACGGATCGCGACCACTCCCGGAAAATCCATGTGATGCGCGTTGAAGGCGTACGGGATCGGCGGCATGATCAGCATTTCATCGGGAGCACGTCGCGCGGCCGCATCGCAGAGCCGGGTGACGATGAAGTTGTCGGTGTTCAGCGGCAGGTGGAATCCGTGCTGCTCGGTCGCACCGATCGACTGAATCACCACCGGCTTCCGCGCCGCGGTCTCCCGTAACTCCGGCCAGGTCAAATTCCCCCAATAGAAGGACGCACGATCACTGAATTCCATGGCGTCGTACCGTTTCTCGTTACTTCGGATTTCCGACGCGGAGTTGAAGACCCCGCTCTCACTCAAATGACCTGACTAAAGGCCAATTGAGTTCGCAGACGACTGGTAACCGTCAGCTGGCTTCAGCCAGGTTTGTCTGTTCAGCACGGGGTCTTTTGCCCTGTGCGACGAGGTCATCCGGGGTTGTTGAAACTACGGATGCACCCTCTTCTCCTGTCTGCAAACAGCCCGTAGCGCGGGGGCCCCGTACCCCGCCGGTCGCTCCGATTGGTTGGTCGGCATACCCTGTCGACCTGCGAGTCGACGGTTCGGTACGGAGCCCGAACTCTACGACAATGAGCCCGTCGGCTGTTCGCTGTCGGCCGTCGGCTCGTACTTCGGCAACCAGTAACTCCGATACAACCCCTCACACTCTTCGTTGCAAAAGGGCAGCGATTTCTCACTGAACTCGACCATCCAAATCATCCGCGGCACCAATCGGCCGCACAGGGCGCAATTCGTAAGGGTGTTGTCGTGCCAGCTTCGTTTAATTTCAACCCAGGTTCCCACGGGCGTACTCACTTTCATCTTCAGGCAGCGGTCACTGCCTGCCGGGTCGATCGGAGGGTATTTGTGGTTGATGAGTCGATCACGAAGTCGCCGTCGACTTCGGTGATTGCGACTCCGTACAGGTTTCGGGCTGCATCCAGCGACACCCAGCCGTTTTCGACGTCGGTCAGCACCGCCTCGGGATCGCGAAGATACGGGTCACCGTAGCCGCCTCCGCCTGGAGTGACGTACCGGACGATATCGCCTCGTTTCAGCAGGATATTGGTGAATTTGGAGGGCGAAATCGTGTGGTACGCCTCCATGAATGAAATGAACACGTTATCTCCGACTCGTTTCACGCGAAGTTGGCTCAATCCGCCCGATTCACCGCCGAAGATACCCCAACCGGGAATTTTCGCGCGATCAAAGAGGCAACTCAGGGTGATTTCGTCAGCCACGACTTCGAGTGTGCGCGTGGTCGAGAGTCCGCCGCGATGTTCACCCGCGCCACCGGAATCCGGCATCATCCGATACTCGAGCGTGCGGAAGGGGTAACGTCCTTCGAAGACTTCGACCGGGGTATTCCGGCAATTCGAGTGGCGGGTGATTTCCGCGTTGTTGCCATCTTTCTGAATCGTCCCGCCGGTACCATGCCCGTCGAAGTGGTAGTTCGTGTAGTACGCGCCGGTATCCGGGTGGATGACACCGAACAAGAAGTTGCTGGACGAGCCGCCGCTGGCAGCCGCCACCCGTTCCGGCACCGCCTTGCTGAA
>JBBQPB010000258.1:0-3774 GCA_038331435.1 Thermomicrobiales bacterium
CGTTTGCCGCCGAGGACGATCGGTTGAAGTAACGCCCGGCTCTCGGCAGGCGCGAATTCGTCTTCGAGCGCAATCAGATCGCGTTCGAAGATCCCAATGCGATAGACCTGCTTACGGCCCGGCCAGGTGCTCTTGCCGCCCGCGATCTTGATACGTGACGGGTGTTCAGGATCGCTATCGAACCAGACCAGCTTGTAGACCGCGCCGATGACGCCTCCAACCGTGCCACTGGCCACGGTGCCAAGTCCCACGCCAAGATTGCCCCCGACCCCGAACCCATCGACCGGCGCGCCAGCGCCGAGAATCTCAGCTATCCGGTATTCATCGATATCGCCGCTGACCAGCACCTCGACGTCGTGCAACCCGGCATCATCGAGTCTGCTGCGCACTATGAAACTATCGGCAATGAGGTCGCCACTATCGAGGCGCACCGCTACCAATCGATGCCCCGTGCGGGGATCCTCCTCCTTCGCGACCGTGATCGCATGCTCGATTCCCGTTGGAACGTCGTAGGTGTCGAGCAGCAGGCTATAGCGGGGCAACGCGGTGGCCACCGCCCGGAATGCTTCCAGCTCGGTTGGGTATGCCTGCACCAGGGCATGGGGAATCGTGCCGCTGGCGGGGATGTCGTAGGCCATGGCGGCCGCGACGAACGAGGTGCTGTCGCAGCCACCGATGTATCCCGCCCGGGCGGCGACAGATGGCGCGTGCGCACGCCGAAAGGAGAAGTCGGCAACGCTGGCGCTGCCAGCAGCCAGAGAAAGCCGAGCAGCCTTGGTCGCGATCAGGGTCGAGACGCCGATCGCCCGGAGCAAGCCGGATTCGAGAATGAGCGCCTCGTGGAACGGAGCCGTTACCCGGAGGAGCGGTTCGTTCGGGAATGCGATCTCACCTTCCCGGAAGCCATAGATATCACCGGAGAAACGCATCTCGCTGAGGAATGCCAGGAATGCTGGTTCGTAGAGTCTGATCTGTTCGAGGTAGGCAAGCTGGGGATCGGTGAAGACGAAGCGCTGGAGAAAGTCCATGGCTGGCTCCAAACCGGCAACCAGCATGAAACCGCCAGCGAACGGATTGGAGCGCACGTAGAGGTCGAACGTCGCAGTGCCGGTATGTTGACCCTTCCAGGCCATGTAGGCTGCATCGAGGTGGTACAGATCGAGATAGAGCGCGGTTGATTCCGGAAGGAACGCGTGGTCGCCTTCGTACGGTTTGATCTCCTCTGGATCATCCACGAAACCATGATTCTTGTTGGCGCTCATGCGTTCTCCACGTGTTCCGCTGGGATTCGTGCCATCACCGGAGCCAACCTCGGTTGCTATGACAGCGTCCGCACGACCTGTATGTTGTTCGAAGCCAGATGATAGAGCCAAACGGCGTGGAAAAACTCGGCGGGATGCGCCGTGCCCGGTGGGAGATCCGGATCCTCGGGAATATCGAAGGTGTCGACACAATCCATCGGCACGAAAACCTGAAATCCTTGCACTCCATGCGCATTTGCGCGCAGCCGCAGGTGCATCGCAAGCGCGGTCACGCAGAGATCGGTGCAATCGCCAATCACGATCGCGGTGCGCAGATCGGGATGCGCATCCAACCAGGCGTCGAAGTCGGTATCGATCGCTGGGTGCAGCGAGTTTTTCTCGATGATGGTGAAAAAATTGGCAAAGGGCAGCTCGGCGAGTTCAGGAATCATCTCGCTCTCGCGGGTACCGGCAACCGCATGCGCGGGATACGCCTCGAATTCCGGGGAGTCGCTGGGATGAGCGTCTTGCAGAAAAACAAAGTCCCGGATGCCATATCCCCATGCGCGTCGGACGAGCTCCAGCACTGGGCCGGTGATGCCATCGATCCGCTCGGACGACAATGCACCTTCGCGCAGAAACCCATTGATGATGTCGGCAGCGAATACGGCGGCCGTGGTTGGATCGGGAACGACGTCATCGAGACATTCGGACGACACGGTGTCCAGCCAACGGGCTACGAACGGTGGAATATCGGTGGGCGGCACGATGGGAACTCCGCACGGTAAAACGTCCGGGCGAGACAGGCGCTTCGCCTCGAACGCCATTTTCGCACGGGGGCCTGAGCCAATGGCTGAACTCTGGATGTTTCGGTACAGGGCCTGGGTTCAACAGGGCAGAGTCCTGGACTGCTTGTCGCCGGTTGCCCGCTTGTCTGGCTTACGCGCCGAAGGAGACTCCGCAGCCGAGCACCGCGCCGTTGGCAGCAGTCCAGCGATTGAGATCGTCCAGCTCGTCGTCGTCGATGATCCACTGCCGGGAGCAGGACGGGCAGACCACCGCGACCGTGCAATCCCCTCGGCTTTCGCACCATTCGACCAGATCGCCAAACGCGTGGCAATCGCCTTCGCAGAGGTGCGCGATGACCTCCGTGAAGATGTCGGGGGTATCCAGCGTGGGCTGAACCACCGTTCGTGAATCCATCTGTTCCATGGGTCCTGCTCCTCTCCGAGCCGCCTGGGCCACTACGTTGTGTCGGGAGTGAGACTTTCAGGTTAACAGAACGTGTCAACTACCGATCGATTCATCGAGCCATGATGGCGCGATGATGGTTGCATGCCAACGTTCGCGATGGATCACCACGCTCTGGATGGTACTCACGCGAACTCCTCGGATCGCCATTGACGGCGGTGCGAAATCGCTCTAGGCTCACGGATCTCGTTTCTTTGGAGTCAAACGTCACGAATAGGACCAATAGATGAGCGCACCCAATCCCATTCGCGAGCGGCAGGCGCCGATCAAGGAACGATTTGCCGCCGATCCGGATGCCGGCAAGATCACGATTGCCGTCGAGAGCGTGACCGAAGGCAACGACCCGATGCTGGTGAAGATCGGGGCGGCGGCCGATCAGAGCTGGACTTGGGATTCGAGCGCCCATCCGCTGGCAGGCGGCGACGGCGAGCTCCCTTGCTCCGGCGATATCTTCCTGGCGTCGCTGGCAGCGTGTCAGGAGATCACACTACGCATGGTCGCGGCCGCGATGGGGATCGAGCTGAGGAGGGCCGATGTCCGGGTCGAAGGTGATATGGACTTTCAGGGAACGATGGGGACCAATCCTGAGACCCCGGTCGGATTCACGGCACTGCGGATACTGGTCGATATCGAGGCAGATGCCCCGGCGGACCGACTGGAGCGGCTGGTGCAGCGGGCCGAGAAGTACTGCGTGATCGCGTCGACGTTACGCAATCCACCAAGCATGGAACTGAAGGTCACGACGGGGCAATAGGAAGTGGCCAACTGGTAACAGCAGCCGAAGGAATTGGAGGCCAGGCAGTTCCGGCTATTGCCCTTTCCCTATTACCCATTGCCTGCCATCACTCCGCTCTCGTAGACTGCCGCTCATGAGCACAAACACGAATCCCATTATCGATATCGAAACACCGCTGGGCACGATCTCGGTCGAGATCGATGCCGAGCATGCGCCAGGCACCGCCGCGAACTTCCTCGGATATGTCGACCGGGGCGATTACAACGCGAGCCGCTTCTATCGCACCGTCACGCCGGACAATCAGCCGCACGACACTATTCGAATCGCGGTCATCCAGGGCGGCATGGCCAGTCTCGATGACTATCCGCGACGGGATGTCGAAACGATCGCGCTCGAGCGCACCACATTGACCGGTTTGAACCATCTGGATGGGACCATTTCGATGGCCCGCTTGACGCCGGACAGCGCCAATAGCGAGTTTTTCATCTGCGTCGGCGCGCAACCTGATCTCGATTTCGGCGGGATGCGCAATCCGGACGGTCAGGG
>JBBQPB010000259.1:0-3752 GCA_038331435.1 Thermomicrobiales bacterium
GAGGATACCGGCGAGCGCCGAGCGATCGGCAACGCCGTTGTTCTCGAATCCGGAGAGCAACGCCTCGAGCGACGGCTCCTTGTGGCCGTTCGGCGAGAAGGGATGCAGGTTCCCCAGCTTGAGGGCGCGGAAATCGGTGCGACGCCACTCTTCATCGGTGCGAGCCGGCATCGGCAGCGTTTCGTAGGTGTCCCACGCACGCAGCCGCGCATCGCGCAGCCAGGTGGGCTCGTTTTTCATTTCCGAAAGCGCCACGACGGCATCGCGGCTGAATCCGGTCTCTTGTACCAATGTTGCAGACATATTGCTCCCTACGGGAGGGAAATAGGGGATGGGAAATAGGAAAGAGTTCTGATCCTCGGGCGGGCGAGCTTCGCGTTCTGCCGTCGGCTATTTCCTATTTCCTCGTTCCTATTTCCGCTTATCCCACGGATCCTTCCATCTCGAGCTGAATCAGGCGGTTCAGCTCCACCGCGTATTCGAGGGGGAGCTCCTTGGCGATCGGCTCGATGAAACCGTTGACGATCATGCTCATCGCCTCTGTCTCGGAAAGCCCACGGCTCTGCAGATAGAAGATCTGCTCTTCGTTTACCTTCGAGACCGTCGCCTCGTGACCGACGGAGACGCGCTCCTCTTCGATCTCGATGTAGGGATAAGTGTCGGTCTTGCTGGTTTCGTCGAGCAGCAGCGCATCGCACACGACGTTGCTCTTTACACCTTCGGCGCCCTTGTAGACCTTGACCAGACCACGATACGACGATCGGCCGGTTCCCTTGGAAATCGACTTGGAGATGATCTGCGA
Organism: Thermomicrobiales bacterium; assembly: GCA_038331435.1. Classification (GTDB taxonomy): domain Bacteria; phylum Chloroflexota; class Chloroflexia; order Thermomicrobiales; family UBA6265; genus JAMLHN01. The sequence goes on from JBBQPB010000259.1 coordinate 803, forward strand.
GGAAGTGTTGGGTGCGACGTGTACGACCTTGCCGCCGGCGTCTTGGTGCTGGCCATCGCTGGCGAAGGCGACGGAGAGGATCTCCCCGCGGGCGCCTTCTTCCATCAACCAGACAGCCGGGTACTTCATGGTGAGCTTGGAACCGAGGTTACCATCGACCCACTCCATGGTGGCGTTCTTGTAGGCTGCGGCGCGCTTGGTGACCAGGTTGTAGACGTTCTTCGACCAGTTCTGAATCGTCGTGTACCGGCAGCGAGCGCCTTCCTGCACGATGATCTCCACCACGGCGGAGTGCAGGCTATCCGAGCTCCAGGTCGGAGCCGTGCAGCCCTCAACGTAGTGCACGTAGGAACCAGGGGCGCAGATGATGAGCGTGCGCTCGAACTGGCCCATGTTCTCGGCGTTGATGCGAAAGTAAGCCTGCAGCGGAACTTCGATTTTGACGCCTTCTGGCACATAGATGAAGGATCCACCCGACCAGACCGCGCTGTTGAGCGCAGCGAACTTGTTGTCATTGGCGGGGATGACGGTACCAAAGTACTGCTTGACCAGTTCTGGGTACTCGCGCACACCGGCGTCCATATCCAGGAAGATCACGCCCAGCTTCTGCAGGTCTTCGCGCAGCGAGTGGTAGATCACTTCCGATTCGTATTGCGCGCCCACGCCGGCCAGGAACTTGCGCTCCGCCTCGGGGATGCCCAGCTTCTCGAAGGTGTTCTTGATGTATTCCGGCACTTCGTCCCAGGTCTTGCCCTGTTTTTCGGACGGCCGGATGTAATAGAAGATGTTGTCGAAGTCGATCCCGGACAGATCGCCGCCCCATTCCGGCATAGGCCGCTTGAGGAAATGATCGTAGGCCTTCAGACGGAACTCGAGCATCCATTCGGGCTCGTTTTTCATCTTCGAGATTTGCAGGACGGTCTCGCGCGACAGTCCACGCTCACTCTTGAAAAAATAATCTTCTTCGTCGTGAAAGCCGAATTGATAGTCGGCAATCTCGACTTGTGCGACTTTTGGTGATGCAACCATTGGGTTCTCCTTGCGTCGGTAACAAGTTACTGGTAGTCAGGAACTCGTTGCTCGTTGCTGTTTCCTAGTTACCTGCCGCGACTTTCTCGCGAATGTTCTCGTAGCCCTTGTCTTCCAGCTCCAACGCCAGCTCCGGTCCGCCCTCGCGCACGATGCGGCCATCCATAACGATGTGGACGTAGTCGGGCTTGATGTAGTTGAGCAATCGCTGGTAGTGGGTGATCAACAGCATCGCCATGCCGCTGCTATCGTGCAGCGTATTGACGCCCTCCGATACCACCTTGAGCGCATCGATATCGAGACCGGAATCGGTCTCGTCGAGTACGGCCAGCTTGGGCTCGAGCAATGCCATCTGCAGGATCTCGGCGCGCTTCTTCTCACCACCGGAGAATCCTTCGTTGAGATACCGAGTGGCGAACGAGTCGTCCATCTTCAGCATCTGCATTTTTTCGCGCATCAGGCGGCGAAACTCACGCGGGGTGAAGGGCTTGGCCTCACCACCGCTGAGGACGATTTCCTCGGAGCGGGCCTCGCGCACGTTTTTCACGGCCATACGCAGGAAGCTCGCCATCGAGACGCCAGGGATGACGGTCGGGTACTGAAACGCGAGGAAGAGCCCCTTCTGGGCTCGCTCGTCTGGCGACCATTCGAGGATGTCTTCACCCATATAGCGGATGGATCCTTCGGTCACCTCATAATCGGGATTGCCGGCGATCACGTAGGCCAAGGTGCTCTTGCCGGAACCGTTGGGTCCCATGAGCGCATGCACTTCGCCTTCGTTGACCGTCAAATTTATGCCCTTGAGAATTTCCTTGTCTTCAATGGAAACATGGAGATTCTCGACCTCGAACAATGGTGTCTGCGACATAGACGGAAACATTCCTCCCATACACTGTCCGGCGACATCCGCCGGCTATGCGAACGACGAGTTGGACCTGCGCGCACGAGCCGCCTCCTCCCGCACATCACCACGCCCTGCGGCACGGCAGATCGGGCAAATCCCGACAAATACGGTGTGGTGGTGAGAGATCGAAAAACCGGACCGCTCTTCCGCCACATGCCGGGCCATCAATGCCTCCGGCACGTCGACATCGAGCAGCATCCCGCAACCCGTGCAGTGGACGTGATCGTGCCGCTCGAACCGGCTGTCATAGCGACTGGCCTGATCGGCGAAGGTAAGCTCCTGGATGAGACCATGCTCCGCCAGGAGATGGAGCGAGCGATAGACCGTGCCATAGCCGATCCGAGGATCGCGCCGGCGCACTCGCTCGAAAATCTCGCCAGCGGTCAAGTGGCCATCGGCCTCCTGGACAGCTTCGAGGATCATCGCGCGCTGGGCGGTTTGACGGTATTCGCGTTTTGGCGCTGGTCGGGCGTCCATCGGTTCTCCTGCACCCACTCTCTAGTTGAGAATGAGTCTCGTTTACGCAAAGAGATTATACACGACCTGAGAGGTCGGATATGGATTGATTCAGGTGCCAACCAGATGGGCCCAGACTGCGGACACGAGCGGTCAGTTATGCGCGCAACTTTGGACGTGGCCCTCCCCAGCACAGGGCCGGTGAAAACCAGGAAGTCGCCAGGACCTCGGGGCACGAAGAGCGGGGGTGTAAGGTTTGCTGCGGCCCCGATGGCGTCTACCCGAAATTGCCAACGACGAGCGACGGTTCAGCACGAACTTTGCGTTCCAGACGGGAACACTGAATTGGCGCGGTATTCTGCTGATTCGATTGTCTTCGCGTAGGACAGGATAGTGCAGCGCTGGCCAATCTGGCGCGATCGAATGCACATGACGCTGATATTCGCGGGCTCGAGTCATAAAAAGGTCTCTCTATCGGTCGCGAGATCACCGGATTCACCTGGTATCCAGGGCCGGTGGATCAACCGCCGCCAGTCTTCTTCGGCGATTCGCTGATCGAGA
>JBBQPB010000260.1:0-3748 GCA_038331435.1 Thermomicrobiales bacterium
GCACCCCCCGAAGCTTGCCGAGCTCGATAGTCTGGACGACCGAACGCTGCGTGTCGTGATCGCAAACCGCCGCGACTCGAAAGCCCCGATTGGCAAGGTGGTCGATCAGGGCAGACGGGGTCCAGGCGCCGTCGCTTGCAAGGGTATGAAGATGGAGATCGACCGGCGCGCGCGCCGGAATCGTCATCCGGTCCAGCGCGGCGGTACTCCCATTTGGAGAAATTGTCATCGTATGCCTCATGTCGCCTATGCTCAAGATAATGCAGTCTACCTTGCGGGTGTGCAGCGGAACGTGTCACCATCGGTGTCACGAAGACGATCTTGCCGGCGCGGCGTACGCACTCAGAGGACCCAAGGACAATGGCATTCGATCAGGCGACGATCTTTAAGGCTTACGACGTTCGCGGAATCGTGCCCGACCAGCTCGATGCGGAGCTGGCGTACAAGGTGGGACGGGCGCTGGTCATCTTCCTGCAACCGGAGCAGGTCGCGGTTGGTCACGATATGCGGGTTTCCGGCGATGCGCTGGCGGGCGCCATGATCGACGGCATTCGCGATCAAGGGGCCGATGTCGTCGATGTCGGACTGGTATCGAGCGATGCGCTCTATTTCGCGGTCGGGAAGTATGGGTACAGCGCCGGGGTGATGATCACCGCCTCGCACAACCCGCCGGCCTATAACGGGTTCAAGATCTGCAAGAAGGAAGCACGCGCGCTTTCACTGGATGATGGGCTCGACCAGATTCGTGATATTGCGCTCAGCGGTGATTTCTCAGAGCCGGCCAAGCGGGGCGATATCATTCAGAAAGAGGTGTTACCGGCGTATGTGGATCACGCGCTCGAGTTCGTCGACACCAGTCACGTCAAACCGTTCAAGGTAGCGGTGGACGCGGGGAATGGCATGGCCGGGCGTACAATTCCGCTGCTCTTCCAGCATCTCCCGTGCCAGCTCGTGCCGTTGTATTTCGAGCTCGATGGCACCTTTCCCAACCACCCCGCCAATCCCATCGATCCGGCGGCCATGGTCGATCTGCAGAAGACGGTGGTCGAGCAACAATGCGATCTGGGCGTGGCGTTCGACGGCGATGCTGACCGCATGTTTCTTGTCGACGAAAACGGCAAGCTGATCGGTGGGGATATCACCACGGCGATGGTGGCGATCGCGCTGCTGGAACAACATCCGCAGTCGACGATTTGCTACAACCTGATCTGCTCCCGATCGGTTCCGGAAACGATTCTGGCGCATGGCGGCCGGCCGTATCGCACCCCGGTGGGGCACTCACTGATCAAAAAGATCATGCGAGCCGAAGACGCGATCTTTGGTGGTGAGCATTCGGGACACTACTACTTCCGGGACAACTGGTACGCCGATTCTGGATTGATCGCGATGCTGGCGGTGCTGCGTCTAATCTCGAAGGAAAACAAGCCACTCTCGGAGATCGTCAAACCGATCGAGAATCGCTTCCGAAGTGGTGAGATCAATCTGAAGGTGGACGACAAACCCGCCGCAATCTCGCGGGTAAAGTCCCATTTCATCGAACAGGGCGCGGCGACGGACGAGTTCGACGGCCTGACGGTCGAGTTCCCGGATCGCTGGCTCAACATCCGCGCATCGAATACGGAGCCGCTGCTGCGCGTGAACGTCGAAGGTGACTCCGAACCAGCAATGATCGAGCTCAGGGACGATGTGCTCCGGGTGATCGGCGCATAGTTGGCGGCCAACGACCGGGTTCACATCATCAAACTCCGTCCCGATGGGAGTGAAGCCACATCCTACGACGGTGTCGAGCTCAGTGGCCCAGCTCCTGAGGACTGGCGGGCGTTTCGGGCCGAATGGACCGTGGGCACGATCAACGCAGGAGGGCTGGTATTCGAGATCGGCGACTACCTGCACGAATATTTCTCGCCCACCGCCTGGTTCAATGTCTTTGCGCTGTTCACGTCAGACGGCCGCCTGAAGGGGTGGTACGGCAACGTGACCTGGCCAACGATGTTCGAAGAAGGTCCGAAGGGCGAAACGGTCGTCTGGCACGATCTGTTCGTCGATCTCATCGGTTTTCCCGATGGACAACATGTGATCCTGGATGAAGACGAGCTGGAAGCCTCAGAGATGATGGAAGAAGAGCCAGATCTGGTCGCACTCATCCTCGTCGTGCGGGACACCATGGTCGAGCGGTTCCGGGCACGCGATTATCCATATCACGAAGGATAAGTCGCTGGCCCCAGCATGCACGGAGCCCAAGTACCGAGTGCCGTGACTCCATGCATGCTGGAGATCGAAATCATTTCAGGACACCGGACTCAAGCGGTTGTACGTCGCCATCACCTCGGTCAGACGGTCGAGCGGGATGGCATGAGCGGTGCGATTGTCGGCGCCGGTCGTAGTCGTTGCCATACACATGGCGTTGACGATGGCTTCCTCGGTGGCTTCGACCACCCCGGCAAAGAGTTTCGAGATCTCGGAGTTTGGGAAGGCGAGCACGGGGAGCGGCTGCGCGCCATCGTGACGCTCGACATCGCGGTTACCCGTCGAGAACGCGAGGAAGATATCGCCACTCCCGTCACCCGACACGCTCCCCATGCGCGCCAGCCCGAGCGAGGCGCGTTGCGCGAGACGCTTGCACTGATGGGGAAGTAACGGCGCGTCGGTGGCGACGATGATGATGATCGAGCCCTCTTCCTCCTCGCGGCTATAGGCGGGAGGAACCTCGTCGAGCGTGATCTCCTGTCCAACGGGCACGCCATCGATGCGCAACTCCGGACGACGACCGTAATTCGCCTGCACCAGCACGCCAATGGTGTAGTCGCCCGATGCCGTCGATACCAGCCGCGACGCGGTGCCAATGCCCCCCTTGAATTCGTGGCAGAGCATTCCGGTGCCACCACCGACGGCGCCTTCTTCCACTGGTCCGGACGCGGCGGCGTCCATGGCGGCGTCGACGTGCTCGGCGCGCACATGGAACCCGTTGATGTCATTCAGGATTCCGTCATAGGTTTCGCAAACAACTGGTAGGGACCAGTGGATTCGCCAGTTTTCCGCGCCGCGGACCGAGCGACGGATCATCGCCTCGTGCACTGTCCCGACGCTATGGGTATTGGTAATGGCAATTGGGGTAGTCAGCAGCCCCGATTCCTGGATCCAGTGGGTGCCGGTCATCTCACCATTGCCGTTGAGTGAGTGATAGCCGGCGTAGAGCGGATGCTTGCCAATGTCGTCACGTGGGATGACCACGGTCACACCCGTGCGCACCGGTCCTTCACCGACGAACAGCTCTCCTTCACCAGAGATCAGCGTGGTTTGTCCGACCTTGACGCCTTTGACATCGGTGATAGCGTTGTTGGGACCGGTTGGCAGTGTGCCGATTACGATACCGATTTCCCGCGCCCGCGCGCGGTCGTTTTCCCGCAGGTTCATCGATTCCATCCGTTTCCTGTGTCGTCTAACGCGGTGCCTAGCTGTTCGCGGCACGCGGTCCTGGCCCAACGCGTTCCCTGAAGTTCTTCGCTCGATAGTTCGATTGCGACCGTTCGCTGCAGAGCCGACATGAGCGCGACAAACTCAGCCGCGGTCGGCTCCGGCTCGATCAACCAGCGCGGCAACATGGGCTCATCGTCGGTCACAGGGGGATATTCCCATGTTTGCGGGCCGGAGTGCGCACCCGTTTGTTGCGCGCCAGCTCGAGCGATCGAATCAACCAGCGGCGGGTTTCGCGCGGCATGATGACGTCGTCGATATATCCGCGTGCCGC
>JBBQPB010000261.1:0-3726 GCA_038331435.1 Thermomicrobiales bacterium
TTGGTTGGGAACGGTGTCGCCATCCGTGACGTACAGCGTGCTGCCATCGGGCGTCGAGAAATAGCGCCCCAGCGTGCCGCTCTCGCGCACGAAGATGGTCGCCTGGGTGCCTCCAACAGCTTCCGGGGAACCGACAGCTTGAGGACTGCCGACCGGCGTGGCGTCCTGGGCAACAACGGCGACCGGGAGCGCGACGAAGAACAGCGTGAACAGGAGTGTAACGAGTCGTTTCATGGCGGGCTTTTCCCCTCGCTAGCGGGCCTGGGAGTACGGTAGGCGCCCGTATTGTGACGACAGGGCACATTGCCGTTGAGCAACTTTCCCCCGCCGCCGGTGCTTTGTCAATTTCCATCGCGGCATTGGGGCGCCCACCGGCGGAACAGGCGGGTATAGAATCACGCGCTTGTAGAAGAAGTGGCTGGGGATGGACGGGGATGGATTCGAGCAGTCAAACGAGACGCGTTCCATCCGGCATGCTGCTGCTGATCGGCACCGGCATCCTTTGGGGCACCATCGGCGTGGCGTCGAAAGGCGTGTTCGAGCACAGCGCGCTCGATGCCGTTTCGGTGACGTGGATACGCACCCTGCTGGCGAGCCCGATCTGCATCCTGGCGGTCTGGCTCGCGGGAGGACGCAAGCTGTTGCACTTTTCCCGCCCGGATTTGTTTCGGATGATCGGCCTGGGGATCGCGCTCATTCTCTACCAATGGCTCTACCTGGCGGCGATCGAGCAAATCGGCGTGACGGCCACCACGCTGATCTCGCTCTGCGGCGCGCCGGTGATCGTAGCCATCCTCTCGGTGCTGGTGTTGCAAGAGCCGTTGAGCCGGCCGCAGCTCATTGCGTTGGTGGGAGCGTTGATCGGGACCGGGTTGCTGATCGGCCGTCCCCCGGAAATGGAGGGTGGCAGCGGTACGCTTGGTGTGCTTTATGCACTGGGATGCGCGCTTGGGATTGCCATTCATGCCATGGTGAGTCGCAGCGTGGCCGGCCGGATTCATCCGCTGGTGGTGTTGGCGATTGGGTTCTCGGTGGGAGCGATCGTGCTGGCGCCGTTCGTGTTTGCGCGCGGACTGCATCCTGATGCGGGCCCGACCGCGTGGGCATTGCTGGTCTACCTAGCGACGGTGCCCTCCTTTGCCGCCTACTTCTTTTATCAACGAGGGTTGCGAGATGTACCGGCCTCGATGGCGACCATCGTCACGTTGATCGAACCGCTGATCGCGGCGGTGCTGGCATGGTTTTTCTTCGACGAGCGGCTTGGTTTGCTTGGTCTCGCGGGTGGTGCGCTGCTGCTGGTTTCGATCTGGATCCTCTCCACCCGGGCGGTGAAACTCAACCCGGTGCAGCTCGTGGTCGAAGCCGAAGGCTAGCGCGGAATCGATTGCCACTGGGCAGTCGATCGCGCCGTTGCGGGCCGAACTGTGCTTGCGCCAGCGCTTCGCTGCTATGGGTGCCGAGATTCTGCGGGTGCGATCAGTCCGTTAAGCCTTCGGGGAGACCTGCGCGGATACGGATCTCCTCGACGACGGCGGATTTGGCGTCGGCGTAGTCCTGCACGAATTCCCATTCCTGAGCGGCGAGCGTGCGCTTGGTGGTTTCGTAGAGCAGCCGGTCGTCATCGTGGGAGCGCAGCCAGTCGCGAAAGCCGACCATGCGCTCGATCTCGATGCAGCCGGGAGAGAAGACATGCAGATTGGCGTCGGGATCGAACCCCTTCAGACAGCGATGCTCGTGCCAGTTGGTTTCCCGGATATGCAGCTCGAACCCGGCGGCTTCGAGCGCGGGAATATAAGCGGCTTCGTTGGCGGAGTCTTCCACAATAAGTAGGATGTCGATGCGCGGTTTGGCCGCCAGCCCGGCGACCGAGGTGGAGCCGACATGCTCCAGCAAGACGATCCTGTCACCCATTTGCTCGACGATCCGCTGGCGATGATGCTCGTACTGGTTCGGCCAGTCGGGATCGTAGTCGACCAATTCCACGGTGGAGTTAAACGGCGCTTGCCCCTGAACCCAGACCTGTGTCTTTTTCTCGTCGGTATAGCGGGCTCGACCCGTTTCGGGAACCACGGTCGCATTGGACATTTGAGTTCCTCCCGGTTCCGAAGCCTTCGACTATACCGGAGCAGGTGAGCTAGGTGAGCCGCAGATGCGGCGGGAGTCAGCGAGGTTCACAATCGCTGGGTACACATTGCCGATTGTTTCCACCGTTGAGCGGTGATAAAGTCACATTAGGAAGGAAACAAGCGGTACGGCATCCCAGACAGGCAGATTGTGCGGGAACACGAGTCGTGCCGCGTTAACAGTTGCACTCGGCTCATCGATTCCATAGAGGAGGATCCATGCTCTCCAAACCGGTTTCCCGACGTTCGATTCTCCAAGGCGGCACAGTCGCTATGGGCGCGACTGCGCTCGGCGGCGCTACCAGCGTGCAGCTGCTCATGCCGCAGGGCGCGGCGGCGCAAGAGGACGATCGCGGCATTTTGATCATGCGTGGCGGTACGTCCCAGTTCCCGCCAACATTCAATCCACTGTTGAACGATGTGCGGGTCTGGCTCTATGACGGACTGGTACGGTTCGATACCGATGTGAATCCGATTCCCGATCTGGCCGAGTCGTGGGAGATTTCCGAGGACGGTCTGGTCTACACCTTCAAGTTGCGTCAGGATGTGGTCTTCCACGATGGAACGCCGCTGACCGCGGCCGATGTGGTCTTCACTGCGGAGAAGACACTCGACGAAAGCGTGAACTCCCCCTATCGCTCCAAGTTTGTGATCGATGGCATACCGGTAATTTGGGAGCAGGTCGACGACTACACCGTCACTGCGACACTGCCGAAACCGTCCGGCTCATTCCTTTCCAAGACCTCGCGCGCGGACGAGATTTTCTTCAGCATCCTGCCCAAGCACTTGCTCGAAGGTGTCGAGGATATGACCACTGCCGACTTCAATCAAAATCCGGTTGGCACCGGTCCGTTCAAATTCGTGTCCTACGAAACCGATCAGCAGCTCGTCATGGCGGCAAACGACGACTACTACCAGGGAAAACCCGGTGTGAAGGAAGTCGTCCGGCTCAACTTCCCGAACGAGCAATCCGCCCTGGCCGCGCTGCAAGCGGGCGATATCGATGTCGCCTCGCTGCGTGAGGCGGGCAATGTCAAGACCGCCGAAGGGACCGAGGGCCTTAGCGTCCAGCGGTACGACTCGAACTGGATCTTCGCCGGGCGGTACAACATGGCCAACGAAGTCCTGTCAGACAAGGCGGTGCGTGAGGCGATCAGTTACGCAGTCGACCGCGAGAACCTGGTCAAGGCGGCAGTCTCTCCGACGGCCTCGGCGGGCAACTCACCCATCAGCATCGGTTGGGCAGCCAGCCCGGATGTAACCGTCTTCGAATACGACCCTGAGAAAGCCAAAACTCTTCTCGAGGAAGCGGGTTGGACGGGAGATGGCATTCGCGAGAAGGACGGCCAAAAGCTCTCCTTCACGGTGACGCTCTATCCGGACTACGCCGCGCCCGATCTGGCTGCCGGCATGCAGCAGCTCCTGCAGCAGGTCGGTATCGAGATGAACATCAATCAGCTTGAGTACGCCGCGTTCGAAACCGAGGTCTACCAAGACCAGAACTTCGACATGTATCTCGACTGGCAGGGCTTCGGGGTCGATCCCGATATAACCTCGCGCTGGGTTACGAATGACGCCGATACCGGGAGTTATCTCGACAACC
>JBBQPB010000262.1:0-3716 GCA_038331435.1 Thermomicrobiales bacterium
GGATTGACTTCGAGCTCGACGTAATGATGGCCGCGTCCGGAAGGATCGAGAAAGACCTCGAAATCGTTGTCGTGATAGATCACCGCATCGTGTTGGGTGATGGTTGCCCACACATGCGGTTCCTCCAGGCGGGCTCCGATATAGAGCGCATCGTCATCCCACAGCATGCGCATCCGGGTCTCGAACAGCGGCTGCGGTCTGAGGTCAGCCTCGATATCGATGAACGGCGCGCTCCAGGGTGCGTGTCCCCAAACGCGTTCGTCCAGTAGCCCGTCGACCGCTGGGGTGCCCAGAGCCCGGGGGCAGACATATCCCCTCGGTCGCGGCGGAGTCGATGGCATCGGGCTTCTCCTGATTTCTGCTTGCTTCAGCGCGGAGGTGAATTCGAGCATAGGCGCGTCAAGGCCAAGCGAGCGTCCAAGCGGCAACGCGACTGATTTAAACCGACGGGGATTGTTGTCTGGTGCGCAACCGCTCGGCGCGGATGATCGATTCGATATCGATGGTTGCCTGCTGGTGGCGATCGCTCTCGTTGAAAACAAAGTAGTCGAAGGCCAGCGCCATTGGAAGCTCGGCCTCGGCTTCACCGAACCGGCGCATGAGATCTTCCGGGTTGTCAGTCTTGCGGTGATGCAACTGGTGCAACAATTGCGCCATCGAACCAGGTGAAACGAAAATGACAATGGTTTCGGGCCAGCGTTCCTTTATCGTTGCCGCGCCCTGGACATCGACCTTGAGCACGACATCCTGTCCGCGCTCCAGAGCATGCCGAACCTGGTTGCGGGGCACGCCGTACGGTTTGCCGTAGACCTGCGCTGACTCCATGTACTCGTCGTTCGCGAGCCGTTCCAGAAAGGTTGCCGGATCGAGAAAGAAATAGTCGACACCTTCAGCTTCACCGGGCCGACGTTGCCGCGTCGTGGCGGTGACGGCGACATGGATCTCAGGAAAGCACTCGCGCAAGTCTTTGACAATCGTGTCCTTGCCTGCGCCAGACGGTCCTGTGATCACGAAAAGCTTCGGCTTGCGTCGATTGCGCAGTTCCGAAAGCAACAGATCACCGTCGTTCACGTCCAACTCCACCCCAGGCATTCGTTTGCGGTTGATTTCGACCGATAGAATCGTTGCCAGCACGACCGGCAATGACGAGGAAGTATGTACGACATCCTGACCACCGGAGCGATCGTCGCCGAGCTTTCTGGATCGCTCCCGGAAGCACGCATCCAGCGGGTCGGATTGCGCGATGCGCAGACCGTCGCGTTTGAGCTCTACCGGAATCGCCGCCGGCAGCACCTGGTGGCGACTATCGGCGATCCGGAACCGGCGCTGTACCAGTCGTCCGACCCGTTCGCCATTGATCCCGGGCTTGTGACACCGTTTGCGCTGTTGCTACGCAAGTACGTGCGCGGGGCGACCTTGATTGCGATCGATCAGCCTCCGCTGGAGCGAATTGTCCGGCTGAGTATAGCCAAGCGGTTTTGGCCCCACAATCGAGCCGATGACGAGCCTGAGTCGGAAGAGGAAGAGACCGACGAAGCAACCGCCGGCTTGGTGCCCGAGATTGTCACGGTAGATCTCTACGTTGAGCTCATGGGACGCCGCAGCAATGTCATTTTGGTCGACGAGCAGGACAGGGTGATGGATAGCCTGAAGCGCGTGACTCCGAAGATGAGCCGCGTCCGCCCCATCTGGCCCTCTGCGCGTTATACGCTTCCACCTGCCCGCCCAGGTCTCGATCCTCGCACAGCAACGCAGGGAACCGTGTCACTGATGCTCGACACGCAACCGCGCGAAGCTTCGCTACAGAAGGTTATCGTGGAACGGGTGCGGGGGTTCAGTCCTGCCATGGGAAGCGAGGCGGCGTGGCGCGCTCTGGGATTGCAAGACCCAACGGTAGGAGAGGCAGATGCCGTGCGTCTCGCCACAGCCATTCAGGCACTCGTGGCGCCCCTGGGAACCGGAGAATGGCATCCCAACCTCTATCGAAACGGAGGCGGCGCTCTGACAGGCTATGCGGCCATTCCGTTCGCCTCCATGGGGATCGACGGTAGCGACTCACCTGCCGAAACGATGTCGGCAGCGGTTGCTGCCTGGCAGAAGACAGAGCTTTCGCTCGCTGGACGTCACGATGGGCGCCGGAACCGTTTGATCGCGCGCATTGCCGAACGCCGTAATGTCGTGAATGGGCGCGTCAGGTCAGTCGAACGACAGCAAGCGTCGGTGGCGGAGGCCGATCGCTTTCGCCGGTGGGGAGAGCAGATCTTCGCACATTTGTGGGAAATCCAGAACGGGCAAACTGAGCTCGTCGTCGAAGGCGAGCGGATTCCACTAGATGCGCTACGGCCGGCCAAAGAAATGGCGAATGACTATTTCGAAACTTACCGGCGCATGCAGCGCGGTACGGGTGAGGTCAAGGGCCAGCTGGACGATGCGAAAACCGAGCTGGCCTATCTCGATCAGATCGAGATCATGGCGCTCCTGGCGACGTCATACGAGGAAATCGAAAATATCATCGGCGAGTGGGAGGCATTCGCCGGTCCCGAACGTGGCAAGCAGGAGCGAAAGCGGAAGAGCCAGTCCGATCGCGTCCGCCCCCTCACGGATGGGGAAGGCAACCTCATTTATGTTGGCCGAAGTGGACCGCAAAACGACCGGGTGACGTTCGACATTGCAGCTCCGGAAGATTGGTGGCTTCACGCCCGGGGAGTGCCAGGCTCACACGTGATCGTGCGAGGAAACGGCCGGGAGCCCTCTGGCGCAGCTTTGGAGCAAGCTGCCGCGCTGGCGGCGTACTTCAGCAAAAGCAGAACGTCTGGCAAGGTCGAAGTCGACATTGCCAGACGTCGCGATGTGCGCAAGATCAAGAGTGCGGGGCCGGGAATGGTGACCTACCGCAACGAGCGGACCGTCCTGGTTTCACCGGCCGATGATTCAAGCTTCGAGCGCGGGTAGCTCCTCGTCATGCAAGTCCTTCGCGCTGCGACGGCGTGAGGCAATCTTTGCGAAGACGATACCCAGCTCGTAGAGCAGGTAAATGGGCGCCGCAACGAAGAGCATGTTGAACGGATCTGGCGTTGGCGTGATGATCGCTGCCGCAACCATCACAATGACAATGGCGTAGCGTCGGGAAGCGGACATACGCTTGGGACTGATAATGCCCAGTCTGGCGAGCAAGAACATGATGATGGGTAGCTCGAAGGCGATGCCCAAGCCCAGCGATACCTGGATGTAAAACGCTGCAATGCTTCCAAACGTCGGCGAATAGTCGAAGAGATCGCTATTGAAGTTCGAGAGGAACTCGAATGCTCTGGGAATCGCCAGGAAGAAGGCGAACGAAACTCCAGCCAGGAAGAAGATCACCACGAACGGCAGCGAGCCGTACAGGTAACGCTTTTCCTTCCGGGTCATCCCGGGTGAAACGAATGCAAAGATTTGATAAAAGATCAGCGGCAGCGCAAAGGCGATCGCGATGTAGAGCGCCGTCTTGAAGAACGACGTAATGGGCTCCGTGGCCTCGATCACGTCGAAGCGCTCGACGTTCGCATTGTCGCGAACCACGCCGAGCAACGGGCGCACCAGGAACAGGCCGCCGACAAAGGCGATTCCGATTCCGATACAAGTTTTGACGAGGCGGGAACGGAGCTCATCAAGATGCTCCGCAAGCGTCATTTCTTCAAATACGTCCTCGAAGTCTTCTTCTTCTTTCCCGGGAAAAC
>JBBQPB010000263.1:0-3655 GCA_038331435.1 Thermomicrobiales bacterium
TCGACCCGATCGGTTCGATGCGACTGCACCTTTTCGCGCGGCAGCGGTCCAACTCGCAGCTTGGTTTCGATCCATTCGACAACTTCGCCCCGGTTCGGTGGCGCACCAGCCCATTTTGCTTCGGACACGAGGGCTGCCAGCACATCAGCAATCACCATCAAGGTGTCAAATGCAATGAGGAAAGTTCCGGCGCGGGCAGCTTCGGGTGTGAGTACGGTGATCGAGATATCGGAGACAGCACCCAATGGGGACTGGGGAACGGTCGTGATGCCGATTGTTGTGGCGCCAAAATCGTGGGCGAGCGCCAGCATATCGATAGTGTCGCGCGTGCGCCCCTGGTGAGAAAGCCCAATCACGACATCGTTGGGTCCGGTAGCCACGACCTGATTGGTGAACATATCGAGCGTTGTCGCGACAGCCGAGACCCCAGCCCAGTTCAACTTGACCGCCATGCCGAGTGCCGGCACGTAGGCCGCTCCGTGCCCAAGCACAAACACTCGCTGGGCTTTGGCAATGACCTGAGTTGCTTGCTGAATGGCTTCGAGATCGATCGTGCGCGCGGTGATCTGGAGCGCTTCGATCTGCTGCCGAACTACCGCGCTGACCACGTCGGGAATCGCGTTCGGAGAGCCAGCGGCTTGCTCCGCAATTTCCAGGTCCTTCGCCTCCAGGCGCCCGAGCGACTGGGCAATCCCTTGCACCAGCTCGCGGAACCCGGTGTACCCCACGGCGCGGCAAAATCTTGTGACCGAGGGAAGTGAAACTCCAGCGGCCGCGGCTACGTCGTAAATAGTCATGCCCAGGATTGACCAAGGATCGCGGACGATGGCTTCGGCCACACGGCGGGACGCTCCATGCAACGCCGGAAGCCGTTGCTCAATGATGGTCAAACAATCGACTGATCGATAACGTGCAGAACTATCCATGACTCAAACTCCAACTTCCACATAGATCGTGGAACTGCCAACAAAACCTGTGAATTTTATAAAGGTGGCAGGATTGTACCGTGAAAATCAACCCTGTCAAGCTTTCCATGGGAGCGCTCTACTCTTACATTTCATGGCGATTTCGATGCGGAACTGCGGTTTGGATGCGTTTTAAGTGGAATCTGACTTTCTTTCATAGCGCTTCGAGAACCGCGCTGCTTTGAGGGGAGAAGATCACGGTGGCGGCCTCACCGACGGAAAACCCGCTCCCAACGACCGCGCTGTTCTGAAGGTGAACCGTGGCCGCCTGCCCGTCCGCAAAGCGAACAATGTACTGGGTATGCGTTCCGCGGTAGGTCACATCGACAATCGTGCCATCGAGCCGATTCTCGCCCTGGTGGGCTCCTTGCAGGTTCCCGGACCGGTGCAGAGTCATCCGTTCAGGGCGCACCGAGACATCGACGAATGTTCCGGGTTTTCCGGATATCGCGCTTTCTCCAGCTATGGCACGGATCTGCCCGACAGTCTGGATCCCAATGGTTGCGAATCGCCCATCGTTGGTGTCGAGCGTTCCCCGCAACATATTGGTCTCACCGATGAATCCGGCCACGAACCGGCTGCGCGGAAATTCATAGATTTCCCGTGGATCACCAAGCTGCAAAATCTTGCCGGCGTTCATCACGGCAATTCGATCAGACATGGTGAGCGCCTCGTCCTGATCGTGCGTGACATAGATGAAGGTGATT
This sequence comes from Thermomicrobiales bacterium, assembly GCA_038331435.1. Classification (GTDB taxonomy): domain Bacteria; phylum Chloroflexota; class Chloroflexia; order Thermomicrobiales; family UBA6265; genus JAMLHN01. The sequence goes on from JBBQPB010000263.1 coordinate 1,673, forward strand.
CCGACTTCACGGTTGAGACTCTTGAGCTCAAACTGCATGGCTTTGCGGAGCTTCAGGTCGAGCGCTCCCAGCGGCTCGTCGAGGAGCAACACCTGGGGCCGATTCACGAGCGCGCGCGCCAATGCAATGCGTTGTTGCTGACCGCCAGAAAGCTGGGATGGTTTTCGATCTTCGACCTGAGGCAAGCGCATCAGCTCGAGCGCACCGGTCACCCGGCGCTGGCGTTCCTTTTTCGGGACTCCCGCCATTTCCAGCCCGTAGCCAATGTTCTGGCCGACCGTCATGTGCGGAAAGAGGGCATAGTTCTGGAACACGGTATTGACGGGCCGGCGATACGGAGGCCGGTTTCCCATGATCTCCCCATCGATTGAAATCTGACCGGCGGTCGGGTATTCGAAACCCCCAATCATGCGAAGCGTCGTCGTCTTGCCGCAGCCGGAGGGTCCCAGGAGTGTCAGGAACTCCCCTTGCTCGACCGTCAACGAGATGCCATCGACTGCGCGGGTGCTCCCAAAGTCCTTATAGACCTGATCTATCTGGACGCTCGGCCGTCCGGTCACGGCGTGTCGTTGCGCGGTGGTCGCCGATTCACTCATTGCCCGGTTCCCCTGACCTGAAGGTACGTCCCAACAGGATGGTCGATGACACGATGCCCACGAGCGAAACAGCAGTGACGACCGTCGCGGCTGCATTGATCTCCGGCGAAAGCCCCAACCGCAACCGCCCCCAGATTAGCAGCGGAAGCGTATTTTCACGGCCCTTCAAAAAGAGCGACACCACTACCTCGTCGAACGAAAGCGTGAACGCCAGAATCGCTCCGGAAAGCATCGCCGGGAAGATAAGGGGCAGCGTCACCTTGCGGAAGGTCCGCCAGGGCGTAGCCCCGAGATCGGCGGACGCCTCTCCGAGCGACGGCGGAAGCTGAAACAATCTCGCCGCGACTGTGCTGAGCACAAGCGTAACGGAGAAGGTGATGTGCGCCACGATCAGAGGGATCGGGAACGACAGCCCGAACAGATGAATCGTCCATTGCGAGAGTGGTTTGTCGGTCAGTGAGAAGAATGACAACAACGCAACACCAGTCACGATGCCGGGTAACGTGATGGGAAGAATGACTAGAAAGCGAATCGCCGGTTTACCGGGAAGGCGATATCGGTCGAGCGCCAGGGCTCCAAGCGTGCCCAGCACCAACGAAGCAAACGCCGCCACCAGTCCGAGCCGGACGGAGAGGCCGATTGCGTTGCGAATCTCGGTGTCGGCGCGCAGCTCGCGATACCAATTGAGCGTATATCCCTGAATCGGCCAGGCGTTGATCTTGGTCGAGCTAAAGGAGTAGAGAATCACCACAACGATTGGCAGGTAAAGAAATGCGTAGATGAGCAGCGAAACGAACCCGAGAGTCCATGTGCTCCAGTCGCGCGGTGGCTTGTTGATGGCGGGTATCACACTCATACCGAGCTTCGTCCCAACGCTCCGAAGCGATTTGCAATCAACAGACCGGTGAAGATCACGATGAGCAACGGAAAGACCAATGCCGCGCCAAGCGGCCAGTTGTTCGCGGTGCCAAAGTTGTCGGCGATGATCTTGCCTATCAGCTGATCGCCGGGACCGCCTATGAGTGTCGGCGTGATGTAGTCCCCCATGGTCAGGCTGAAGACGGCAAGACTGCCGGCCACGACTCCAGGAAGTGCCAGGGGAAAGATGATCCGGCGAAACGTCTGCCATCCGTTCCCGCCGAGATCGGCTGCTGCTTCCAGAAGCGATTTTGGCAGTTGGTCAAGCACCGTGTAGAGCGGCAGGATCATAAACGGCAGCCAAACCTGCGAGAAGGTCAGCACCATCGCCTCTTTCGAAAAGAGGAGAAAGGTGAGCGGCTGATCGGTAATGTGCGCCCATTGCAGGAATGTGTTGAGGATGCCATTGGTGCCGAGAATGGTGCGCCAGGCGAAAGCGCGCACCAGGTACGAGCTCCAAAGCGGAAAG
>JBBQPB010000264.1:0-3605 GCA_038331435.1 Thermomicrobiales bacterium
TGCTTCAACTAAACCGCACTATTGTCCGGCGCCGGCAGCAAGGTGGAATGGAATGTCCGAGATCATCGATCGAAATCTGGCACTCGAGCTCGCGCGAGTAACCGAATCGGCCGCGCTTGCATCGGCTGCGTGGATGGGGAAAGGGAGGAAGGAAGACGCAGATCAAGCCGCGGTCGACGCCATGCGCTACTTTCTTGGCTCAGTCGAAATGGACGGGATGGTCGTCATCGGGGAAGGCGCCAAAGACGAAGCGCCGATGCTCTATGTTGGCGAGCAGGTTGGTACCGGCAGTGAGCCGAAAGTCGATATCGCGGTAGATCCAATCGATGGGACGCGGTTGCTGGCCAATGGCATGCCAAATGCAATCGCCGTGGTCGCACTTGCTGACCGGGGAACGATGTTCACCAGCCCCGACATCTCCTATATGCAGAAGATTGCGGTCGGGCCGGAGGCGGCTGATGTTATCGACATCGATCTGTCGGCCACTGAAAATCTCGAACGAATCTCCCGCGTACTCAGAAAACGAATAGAGGACATCGTGGTAGTCATTCTGGACCGCCCAAGGCACGATGATCTCATCGCAGAGGTTCGACGGGCCGGATCGCGCATCAAGCTGATCTCTGACGGTGACGTTGCCTGCGCCATCATGACCGCCATGCCGAATACCGGTGTCGACGTACTTATGGGGATCGGTGGAGCGCCAGAAGCCGTTATCGCGGCGGCCGCGCTCACGTGCCTCGGGGGAGCGATTCAGGGGCGTCTTTGGATTCGCAACGAAGCTGAGCAGACGATTGTCCAGCGGGATGGCATCGACGTGCAGCGTAAGTTGACAACCAGCGATCTGGTGAGCGGTAAGAACATCTTCTTCTCGGCAACCGGAATTACCGATGGCGAGCTTCTGCGGGGAATTCATTTGACCAGCTCGGGAGCCACCACGCAAACCCTGGTGATGCGTTCGGTCTCGGGCACTGTGCGCAAAATCGACGCCGAACACCGGCTCGAAAAGCTCGAGCAGCTCCGCAATCTCCGCTCGACCATGAATTAATCCCGAATCTCGCGCGAATGGAATTCGCCGGCGTTGGGTGCGTTGACGTTATCAACGACTCGTGATATTCTTTTTCTACCCAACAGGCACCTATACCCCTGCTTGTGCTTGGGTTCCTTACTGGAGTCGAATCCGCAGGTGCGGATCATTTTCCGGCGATTACCGACGGTCGGTCGATGCGCGCCATCAGACTCGAAGAGCATCCCTCTGAACGCAATGCAGCTGACAATCGCACATTGTCCACGTGCTCTGAACCTGCGCCCCGAGACTCCCGGGCGCGCTTCAACTTGCTCGTAATGCCCGCCGGATTGTGCTTCCCGGATGTGGCCGGGTTCTCCTGTGGAGGAGACCCGAAAACCCAATAATGGAGAAAAATTGATGGATCTGGAAGAGAACGGTCCAGTTGCGACGCAGGATAGTCCGGCAGAGGTCGAAACCGTCGTCGAGATCGGCGGGACCAATGGCGCGGCCGACGAAAGCGGCGCGGCCATCGACGGTGACAAAGGCGAAGGCAGCTCCCATAACGGCAGGGGCCGGGGGCGCGAAAACAGAAACGGCCGAGGTGGTCGCCGGACCCGTGAAAGCCGTCCACGCGACTATGTAGAAGAAGGGCTGGAGCCGCGGCCCGATGTTGGCCCGGCCCTCATCGTTGCTGAACTGGAGACGATGCCCGAAGAGCAACTTTTCGAGCTGTCGCGCGAATATGAGATTCAGGGTTACACGCGCATCAAGCGACCGGACCTGATCATCCGCCTGTTGCAGGCGCGCACCGAACGCGAAGGAACGGTTTTTGGCGACGGTATTCTCGAGATCATCGAGGACGGGTTCGGTTTCCTGCGCGGCGCGCGACTCCTTCCCGGGCCGGACGACATCTACGTTTCGCAATCACAGATTCGTCGATTCGGTCTGCGCACGGGAGATCGAGTCTCTGGCCAGGTTCGACCGCCGAAAGACAATGAGAAATTCTTTAGCCTGCTTCGGGTGGAAGCCGTCAATGGCACTGATCCCGAGACAGCACGCAAGCGCCCCTCATTCGACACCCTGACGCCAATCTTCCCACTCGAGATGATCGATCTCGAAACGCAGCCGAACATCCTCTCGACGCGTGTGCTCAATCTGGTGGCTCCAATCGGGCGCGGACAGCGTGGCTTGATTGTGTCGCCGCCTAAGGCCGGTAAAACGCTTTTGCTGAAGTCGATCGCTAACGGCGTGTCGACCAACAACCCCGATGTCCATCTGATGGTCTGCCTGATCGGCGAGCGGCCAGAAGAAGTTACCGACATGCGGCGTTCGGTCGATGGAGAGGTGATTTCCTCGACCTTCGATGAACCGGTGGAGGATCACACCAAGGTCGCTGAGATGGCGTTGGAGCGCGCCAAGCGGCTTGTCGAGGGTGGGCGTGACGTCGTCATCCTGCTCGATTCGATTACACGACTCGCGCGAGCGTACAACCTCGCAGTGCCGCCGAGTGGGCGTACCCTTTCCGGTGGCATCGACCCCGTAGCACTCTATCCGCCCAAACGCTTCTTTGGCGCGGCCCGCAACATCGAAGGCGGTGGGAGCCTGACAATCGTGGCGACCTGCTTGATCGATACCGGCAGCCGAATGGACGATGTCATTTACGAAGAGTTCAAGGGCACTGGCAATATGGAGCTTCATCTTGATCGCAAGCTAGCCGAGCGCCGCATCTACCCGGCGATCGACATTCAGCGTTCCGGCACCCGCCGCGAAGAGCTGTTGCTCGACGATGCCAAACTGCGCCAGGTTTGGACCATGCGCCGCATGGTCGCCATGCTCGGTGGTACCGAAGGAACCGAGCTCGTGCTCGGACGTCTCGCGAAGACGCAGAGCAACGACGAATTCCTTGCGACGCTGAACAAAGATCTCTAGCGACGGATTTTCAGAATCTGAGTCAGGAGCCGCCAGTCCGATGAGGACTGGCGGCTCCTTCCGTTTACAGTGAAATTTTCACCGTAGGGCGAGCTCGGACGCGGTGTATCGGCGGGCCCGCGGCTTGATCCGAACATGCTCCAGCAGCATGCCGAGCGACGCAGCCCGTTCTTCGATGGCGAACAGCGACTCCCGGCCGACATCTTCATAAATCTCGAAGGCAACCTCGCCACTTTCCCGTTGTGCCCAGCCGCCAACGATGCGACCGTCAACCCATACGGTCGGACCAGCGTTCCCAACATTGTCGAAGAGTCGCTCGGCGTGTGGACCAAGGTAGAAATTTCGTCGCTTCCATCCCATGGTGCTCGAATCGAGTCCGGGTAAGAGTGCCACCCACGGGTCGGGAGGGGCGATCGAATCGACATCGGATGCCACAACGAACGATATCCCTTCGTTCGTTTCGACCTCGATGGTATCGGCTGCTTCGATGGCCCTGCGGCTTCGACCTTTGGGCCATCCCGTCCACCATGCCAGGTCTTCGATCGTTGCCGGTCCGTGTCCCTGAAGCCAGGATCGCGTTATCAGGGCATCAGCGTCATCAGCATCCGGGCGCTCTTGCCAATCAGATCGCCAGCTTTCGGTCACGGACCAGGTGAACTGCGTTGAGGTC
>JBBQPB010000265.1:0-3581 GCA_038331435.1 Thermomicrobiales bacterium
GCTATAAAGACCGATCCACGCCATTCCTTTCAGGGAATTGCAAAGTCCGGTAGTTTCTTCCACAGTTGCGGGAGAAGCGACCCGAATCCCATCCACGTAGATGACATTGTTGATGATCATCGCCGCACTCCTGCCTCGAAAGCCGCACACATGATAGGACATGCGATTGGTCGACAGCAGACTCCGCCGCCCCACGGCTGACCGGTTGTCACGTCTCCGGTGCGAATTTTGCTGCCATTCATCTGATAGCCGACCGAGCGTTCACTATGCCCGGACGCGACGAACCGAGTTCGCTGCCAGCGTACTGTGTCCTGAAAATGAGACGCGATCCTGTTGACCTGATGGCACGCGTTGCGGTATGCGACAACATGTGCCAGAATCAGAAGACGCCCCCGCGAAAACGAGCACATTTTAGGCGCTTTGAGATCGTTGCTGGCCAAAGGTCGGAAGCTTGCTTGACGGTCTTGCAGGACGTCGCAAGTGAGTCGCTCCACCAGAGAACATGAGGTAGGGAAGTGGGGAGAGGAGAAGCAGCTATTCTGCTTGGGACGCCGTATGGCGTGGCAGGAAGTCACGCTCCAATGGGGCCGTCATTTGCCCCCATCGAGCGGAGATTCTTCCAGCCGGTCCAGGAGCATGCGTTCGCCCATCCCGCGGAAGAGGATCTTGCGCGCATTCTTTCCTTTTACCGCATCCGATGGGTCTATGAGCCGACGACATTTCATCTCAAATATCGGGAAGACGGCCGTCCCGCTGAACAGATAACACCAGATTTCTACCTTCCTGACCATGATCTCTTCATCGAATTAACCACCATGCGCCAACGATTGGTGACGCGCAAGAATCGGAAGATTCGCCGATTCCGCGAGATCTTCCCCTCGGTGCAGATCAAGTTGCTTTACCGGAAAGACTATGACCGCCTGGTGGGCGCTTATCCATCGCCCGACCATTTCACCGATCCGCGGCTTGGGCAAACCGTGATCGACGCGGGCGACATTCAAGCGCGAATTTCGGAGTTGGCGACAGAAATCCTTGCGTCGAGCCGGGAACCTGCGAACCTAAGCGACCCTGAGGACAAGGAGCCTCTCGCGCCGCTCCATCTCATCGGGGTCGGATCGGGCACGCAGCAAGTGCTCGCGGACCTGGCCGCCAGATTGGTCCTGCAACAGTGCTATGTCACAACTGATCGGTTGCTGCTCTCGCGCTATGGGAACGGTCACGATGAGGAACGCGTACGCATCGGCCAAGCGATCACGACTCCAGTAGCCGGACGAGATATTTTGCTGGTGGCGGATATCATCAGCAGCGGTTTGAGTCTCGTGTACGTCATCGATTGGCTGCACAGCCAGGGTGCGAGGAGCGTGCGCATCTGCACACTTCTCGACCGGACCGATGCGCGCATCATCGATATTCCTCTGGATTTCGTCGGATTCCGGGCACCGGACGAAGTGCTCGTTGGGTATGGTCTTTCGTCCTGTCCGCAATTTCGCGACCTACCTTATATTGCGTCGCTCCTGGAAGCCGAAGAACCGGACAGTTCTCCTGAGTTCCAGGCACCACCACTTGCATCGATTCGGGCAAACTGAACTTCGAAGAGTGATGCAGCACGGCGACGACCATGGCCTGCATCTCCTGATTTGGTTCGCTTTGCTGAGACGAGCCAATTCCTCCCCGTTCGGTCAGGTCACCTTTGGGGTTGCCAGCGATTACCCTTGACATGACGATCCGCGGCGTTCACGCGCAGTCGCGCGACACCCATCCTGAAATCGGGAATCCGGCTTCACCTCCTGTCGATCTATCGCGAGGCTACGCAAACGCATGAGCACCATCGATCCCACCAAGATTCAATCCGAAGCCCCAGCTATCGCTAATCTGGGCGCGCTGAAGGAGAGCGGCTACGCCTCCCGTTCGGTACGAGAAGAAATGCGCGCCAATCTGATCGGAAAGATTCGCAAAGGCGACACGCTCTTTCCGGGAGTCGTCGGCTATGAGCTGACCGTGATTCCGCAGATCGAAAACGCGATCCTTTCCGGGCAAGACATCATCTTTCTTGGAGAGCGCGGTCAGGCCAAAACTCGGCTGGCGCGCAGCATGACCCAACTCCTGGATGAGTGGATACCCATCGTGGCCGGGTCGGAAATCAACGACGATCCACTCGCACCAATTTCACGTGCTGCAATCGACCAAGTCACCGAAGCGGGTGAAGATACGCCGATCGATTGGGTGCATCGCTCCCAACGATATGGTGAGAAGCTCGCAACGCCGGACACCACCATCGCCGATTTGATTGGTGAGGTCGATCCGATCAAGGTTGCCGAGGGGCGTTACCTTTCCGACGAGCTCACGATTTCCTACGGTCTGATTCCCCGGACCAATCGCGGCATTTTCACACTGAACGAGCTTCCCGACCTGGCCGAGCGCATTCAAGTCGGTCTGCTCAATATTATGGAAGAACGCGATGTGCAGATTCGCGGGTACAAGATCCGCCTGCCTCTGGATGTGTTCGTCGTCGCATCGGCAAATCCCGAGGACTACACGAATCGCGGCCGGATCATCACACCGCTGAAGGATCGGTACGGCTCCCAGATTCGCACCCACTATCCGGAGACGATCGAGCTCGAAATCGAGATCATGGATCAGGAGCGCTCCACGTTTCCGACCGATGGTATCGATGTCTTCGTTCCCTTGTTCATGAAAGAAATCGTCGCCGAGCTGACCCATCTGGCACGTCGTTCTCCCGATGTCTCGCAGCGTTCTGGTGTCTCGGTTCGCATGAGTTCGGCCAACTATGAGAACTTGATCTCGAATGCGACCCGGCGGTCACTCCGTCTGGGTGAGCGAAATGCGGTCCCTCGCATTTCCGATCTGGTGGCGGTACAGTCATCGACCATTGGCAAAATCGAGATCGAATCGATTGGCGAGGTCCGCGAAGAACAGATTGTGGGTAAGCTGCTGGCTGCGGCCATTGTCGCAACCTTCAACCGCTACTTCTCGCTGCGTCAGTTCGATCAGCTTGTGCAAGCGTTCGAGAACGGGCTCGCGGTCAATGCGTCGGAGCTCATGCCGGCAATGGACTATGTTCACCAGCTCAGTCACCTCGATGGCATGAAGGAAGCGGTCGACAAGCTCGGTGTCGGCGGCAACCCGGCGGCTGTGGCGTCGGCGGTCGAATTCGTGCTCGAAGGATTGCACCTCAACCGCAAACTCAACAAGGACGGCGGCTCCGGGCCCGCCCGCTATCACCGATAGATCCTCGCGTTTCATCGTCCGCACTGGGTCCGGTACTTCCTTACCGGATTCGAGCCTCCGGACTCAGGACACAAATCCATGGCACTTCCCCGTTACGGCACTCGCTATTCCCGTTGGGACGGCACTCAGCAAGTCGATGAGCTCAGCGCCGAGGACTTGATGCGCGCCATGTCCGACGAGCTCGTGCGTGACGGCGATCTGATGAACGCCTTGCGTCGTCTCTTCTGGGAAGGGGTGGATCGGCCCGATGCCGAACGGCTTCCCGGATTGCGTGATCTCATGAATCGGGTGCGACAGGCGCGACAGGAGCAAATGCAGCGATACGACCTCGG
>JBBQPB010000266.1:0-3577 GCA_038331435.1 Thermomicrobiales bacterium
ATCCGATCATGCCGGACCGTCTCCGATGCCGCTACGCAAGGATGCGCTGATGGCGGCCTCCACCATGATCGCGTCGATCGAGAAACTGGCGCTCGACCGGGACGATGTTGCGGTGGCAACCGTCGGCCGCATCAAGGTCGAACCGGACACGATCAATACGATCCCTGGCAAAGTCGTATTCAGTGTCGATTTCCGGCATCCGGACAGCGAGACGATCGAGTATCTGGCCCGCGAGCTCGGCAAGCTGGGTGAATCTGTCGCACGCAATCGTGGGGTCGAGATCGCGGTCGAACGGATCTGGACGAGCGATCCCACGCCGTTCGATCCCGCAGTAGTCGAAGCCATCCGCGCCGGTTGCCGTGAACTTGGGCTGCCCTACGAAGAGCTCTGGTCGGGCGCCGGGCACGACGCCAAGCACCTCGCCGATCTGGTGCCATCGGGCATGATCTTCGTGCGGAGCGACGGCGGCGTCAGCCACGCCGAAATAGAGCATTCGACGCCGGAGGACATCACCGCCGGCGGGAATGTGTTGTTGCAGGCGGCCCTGGCGCTGGCGGGGTAACGCGGACGCGCCCGAATGGGAGCCTTCCATCCAGGTAATCAATCAACCAAATCCGAAAAAGCCTCCAGCAGATTGCCAGCGTGTTCTATAGAATGTGGCTGCCATTCAATTCAACGTTCGCGCGGAGCGCTGTCAGAAACCTTAATCGTTCGCCCACCCTTAAATGGAGGTCGTTGCATGGTGTCTCGCTACGTCGTTCGTGTTCTTCCCGTTTTGCTCAGCTTTTCGATCTTACTTATGGGGTCAGCCTCGATAGCGAATCCGTGGGCCAACGCCGCCATCGCTCAATCTCCTGGAAAGACCGTCAACCTGGAGATCATCGTCGATTCCTCTGGCTCGATGGGCGCCCTGACGGACACTGGCGCCATCAGAATGGATGCGGCCAAGACCGTACTCAAGCAAGTAATTTCAGAGATTCCTGATGTTGCAGGGGTCAACGTTGGGCTACGAGTCTATGGGCATCTCGGTGACAATACCGAAGCTGGACGTCCCTCCAGCTGCGTGTCGTCCGATCTGCTCGTGCCAATGAGTGGTGTCGACACCGACGCGTTGAATAGCCAGGTAGACCTTTTACGACCGGTTGGGTGGACGCCGATCGGGTTCTCACTGCTCGAAGCGGAAAAGGATTTTCTCCAGCCCGCCAGCCCGGATGTGGTGAATGCAATCGTAGTGGTGACCGATGGTCTCGAAACTTGTGACGCCGATCCTGTCGCGATTGCCGGTCAGTTGAACGCCTCGGACGCTGAGATCGTGACGCATGTCATTGGATTCGGCACCACCGCAGAAGAACAAGCCATCCTGAGCGGTATCGCAGCGGCAGGCGGAGGGCAGTTGCTCAGTTCGGCAAATGCAGGCCAACTAATGTCGGCCCTGTTCCAGATTCTGGAAGATCTCGAAGTCGTGGAAACGTCAGGTAATGGAGAGAGCCGGGACTCGCCACTCGGGATTGGGCGGGCCGGCACCGTGGCGGACTACCAATTATCTGTGCTGTCGGTGATCCCGAATGCTAATGACGTCGTCGCGCTGGAGAATCAATTCAACGCACCTCCGGCGGAGGGAAATCAGTTCTTCCTAGCTCGGATTGCCGTCACCTACACGGGGAGCACCACAGGAACGCCTGCCTGGGACTTGAACTTCCATTCCGTGGGCGATCTAAGCGTAAGCTACACAATCTTCAACAACGACTGCGGAGTCTATCCTGATCAGGTCTACAACATTCCTGAACTATTTACCGAAGGCTCGGCGGAATTCAATGTTTGTTGGCAAATCGCCAGTGCGGATCAGGACTCTCTGATCATGTACGTCGATTCGAACAAAGATTTCAACGCACCGCCGACCTGGTTCTCGCTGGGGAACCCGATTGCGAAACCGGCAGCGGTTGTCGATAAAGAAACTCCGTCCCCTACGACGGGTGAGGGGAGCTTGCGGGGAGCGCAGTTTGAACCATCAAAGGTTTCTGGAGACGATAGCTCGATTCGAGATGCCAGCTTGGCAATGGGGGAGACGGGAACGCAGTCGGACTTTCAAATCAAGGTAGTCTCGACCTCACCGCTCGCGAACGACATCGTCGCGCAAACCAATCAATTCAATGACCCACCGGCGCCTGGCAAACAGTTCTTCATAGCCAGAATCGCGGTCACGTATACCGGTTCAACGTCGGGGAATCCTGCATATGAGTTGAACTTTCAGGCAGTTGGCGATCTCAACACGAGCTATACGACATTCAACAACGATTGCGGTGTTTATCCAGAACAGCAGTACGAACAAACCGAACTCTTCACGGGAGGTTCGACGGAGTTCAATGTCTGTTGGGAAATCGATAGCGCAGACCAGGATTCTCTACAGATGTACGTCGAATCCTTTGTCGACTTCAACGCAGTTCCAGTTTGGTTCGCCCTCGTGTAGGTTGGCTAGATTGGACAATGGCCCGTGAGCCAGACGGGAAGCTTCCCATCTGGCCGCTGCTGAACAAATGATTACGCCGGAGTCGCCACGCCATCGAAACGAACCAGCATACCGGCTGGGGCGTCTGGACCCGAGATGATCGAGTTGGTCGTGACGAAGAGATTGCCTGACTGGGGATGGAACGCAATGCCGTGCGGGAAGAAGAGCCCGTCCACCACCGAGGTTGCAGTGTCGTCGGCATCGATACGGAAAACCGCGCCCGGCGCCGGCATCTCGCCGCTGAAGTCGGCGGTCAGCTGGGTGACATAGAGCAGACCGTCGGGACCATACGTCGCATCGACGATCATCGAAAGCTGCGTTGCGCGCGGGGTATAGGTGCCGTCCGGCTGGTAATCGAGGATCGAGGGGCCATTCCACTCTTCGGATAGCAGAACGACCGTGATGGCGCCATCCGGCGAAATTGCCACACTGGTCGGAACCGGCTGGCGCGGCCCAGCCTGCTGCGCTTCCTCTTCCGCCGTCGGAGTGGCGCCGGTGAGCTCGGTCAGGTTCGGAACCACCGCGAAGAGCGAGAACTCGCCGGTGTCGGATGCAATCTTGTAGATCGCGTTGCCACCCGCATCGGCGACATAGAGGGTCCCGTCCGACGCAATGCCAAGTCCGTAGAGATTCGGGTTGACGTCGGTGCTGTCGGGGTTATTGGCGACCTCGTAGGGACCTAGCTCGGCCACGAGACGAACATCGCCTGACTGAATATCGACCGCGCTGACCGTATTCTCGAATTGCAGCGGCGCAAACCCACTCCCAACTGAACCCCCGCCGGTCGAAACGTAAACCGCCTGATCGTAATACCCGATGCCGACGCCACCAATCTCGCTGGTCAAGATAAACTGGGTGCCGTCCGGCGCGACCGCGGAAATCTGCGGGGGTACCAGCGGTGGCGCGGCCGGAACTGGCGATCCGTCCGCACCTGGAGTCGCCATAGTTGCGTCGTCCGAGCCACCGCCGGCGACTCCGCCTTCTGCAATGTAGATGGTACCGTCATCACCGAGGGTGATATCGCCCGGGTTCCAGAGGCCCTGGCCAACGACCGTAGCGCCTTCCGGGAGC
>JBBQPB010000267.1:0-3574 GCA_038331435.1 Thermomicrobiales bacterium
CAGCATTGCCATTCGCGATGCGCTGACTGGAGTGGGAACACCAACCATCGAAGTCCATATCAGTAACATCCACGCCCGCGAAGAGTTCCGGCACCATTCGGTGATTTCCGCAATCGCGCGGGGGCAGATCGTCGGCCTCGGAATCGATGGCTACCGATTGGCCCTCGACTTTTGTTTGAAGCACTACCAGTAACTGGGGACAATGATGTCGAATCGCATCGAACAGCTTAGAGGCATCCTTGCCACTGAATCGTGGGACGCGATGCTCATTTCCGATCAGGACAATCGGTACTTCGCCAGCGGATACCGGGCCGAGGACCACTCTGGCCGATCGGCAGGAGTTCTCGTCATCACTCCGACCACAGCGCAGCTGTTCACCAATGGCAACAACATCGACTGGGCCCAAGCGGCAGCCCCCGATTTCGAAACGGTGAAGACGCTTGCACCATGGGAAAAACAGGTTGGCGAGGCAATCAAGGCGACCGGTGCGAAACGCGTGGGAATCGAGACTGCCACATTACCGCATGATTCGTTCGTGCGTTTGTTGGATCAATTGCCTGGTATCGAGCTGGTCAGCGTCGGCGATCAAATCGACCGGCTCCGGTGGAAAAAGACCGCTCAGGAAGTAAGCTATCACCGCCGCGCTATCGAAATCACGGACATCGCCTATGAGCGCGCCATTGCAGCCTTGCGATCAGGGATCACTGAGCGAGAGGTTGCCAACCTGATCGCAATTGCGTTCCTGGATCAGGGCGCCGACGGTTGGGGTTTCCCACCCACGGTTGCGTTCGGACCGAACTCTGCCAAGCCGCATCACGAACCCGGCGATCGAAAGCTTCAAGAAGGTGACGCCATCATCATGGATATCGGCGCCACAGTTCACGGCTACACGGCGGATCTCACACGCACGAACTGGCTTGGCGAACCGCCTGCTCGATTGGCCGAGATTTACACCATCGTCCAATCTGCCCAGGATGCGGCGCTTGCCACGATCCGCGCTGGCGTTCCCGCGAATGTCGTCGATTCGGCGGCTCGAGACGTGATCGTGTCCGCAGGATATGGCGAGCAGTTCGAGCATGGCCTCGGCCATGGCATCGGGGTACGCATTCACGATGGCCCGTTCTTACACGGAAAAAACGACGACCCCATTCCAGCGAACTCGATCTTGACGATCGAGCCTGGTATCTACATTCGAGATTTCGGCGGAGTGCGCATCGAAGATGTTGTGCTTGTCACCGACGAAGGTTATGAGCTACTAACCCACGCGCCAAAGCGCCCGCGGGTCTGACAAGGAGGATGTGCGTTGATCGAGACTGGTGATGTTCGCAAGGGTACGACGATGGAGTTCGATAATCGCCTGGTGAAGGTGGTCGACTTCTCGCATAACAAGCAAGGACGCGGCTCGGCCCAGTTGCGCATGACCCTTCGGGATCTGCGAACCGGATCGATTACCTCACACTCCGTGCAAGCTGGGGCGCGCTTTCCGGCGGTTCGCCTGGAGCGGAACCACGTGCAGTTCCTTTATCGCGACCCCGACGGCTTCAACTTCATGGATCTCGATACCTTCGACCAGTTCACCTTGACTGAAACGGCCGTTGGAGACGCTGCCAAGTTCATGAAAGACAATGACGAGCTCGATGTCATGACCTGGCAAGACGAGCCAATCGATCTCGAATTGCCAACGTCAGTCATTCTGGTCGTTGCTGAGACCGATCCCGGACTCAAGGGCGATACCGCCTCAGGCGGAACCAAACCGGCCACACTTGAAACTGGCCTGGTCGTGAGCGTTCCGCTCTTTATCAACATCGGCGATGCGCTTCGTATCGACACTCGCACCGGCGAGTACATCGAGCGCGCCTAGCCTGCACCAGGAGGAGAGAACCCGATGCCAGACAACTCCACATCCTGGGAAGACCTTGCCGACTTTATTCAGGACGCGTCCCGCCAGATGCGTGAATACGGCCTCACCACCCTCGACGTGAAACATGATGGTTCGCGCGTGCGCATCAAAATCGAATCGCCCCGTAAACTCAAATTCGATACCTCAGAGGAATCGATCCAGGTTCTAACCTCTACTCCCGCACCGTCTAAACCAGAGTCGGGTCAGCTCGTGGTCACCTCGCCGATGATTGGCACCTACTACGCCTCGCCAAGTCCCGGAGATCCGCCATTCGTGCAGGAAGGCGACGAAGTGGAAGTTGGTCGGGTGATTGGCATCATCGAAGCCATGAAGATCATGAACGAGATCACGTCGGAGCACGACGGGGTGATTAGCAAAATCATGGTAAAGAACGCTCAGGCCGTAGAGTACGGTCAGCCGCTCATCCACATCACGCCGATCGAATAGCACATCATGCTGGACACTCCTCTCACTGTCCGGGAGGTGACGGATCGTATCCGCGACCTCTTCGATTCCGATTCAGTACTCGCCGACATCTGGATCTCGGGAGAAGTGCTCGAGTCAACCGTCTCTCGCTCGGGACATGTTTTCTTTACGCTATCGGGAAATGAATCGCAACTTCGCTGTGTCATGTTCCGCATGAACGCGCTCCGCCAGCGATCCCTCCCCTCCTCCGGCGCTGTCTGCGTTGCGCACGGGAAGGTCGAGATTTATCCGACCGAGGGTCGATATCAGTTTTATGTCGATCTCGTCGAAGAAGCGGGTATCGGCCTGGCCGCGCTGGAGCTCGAGCTGCTTCGCCAGCAGTTGGAAGCCGAGGGCCTTTTTTCGGAATCGCGCAAGCGACCAATTCCAGCCAACCCCGCAGTCATCGGGATCGTTACGTCCTCAACCGGGGCTGTCTGGCACGACATCCAGAACGTCGTGCGCCGCCGATATCCTTTCGCTCGACTTCTTTTAGCGCCAGCCGCCGTACAAGGCGTGAACGCTCCCAAAGAGTTGATCGGTGCGCTTCAGTCATTACTTCTCACAGAGACGCCGGAGGTGATCGTCATTGCGCGCGGCGGAGGCTCGGCCTCGGACTTGTCTGTCTTCAATGATGAAGCCCTGATTCGTGCGGTGTTCGCCGCTCCTGTCCCGATTATCAGCGCCATTGGTCACGAAACCGATTGGACATTGCTCGATCTGGTCGCGGATTTGCGCGCTCCCACACCTAGCGCCGCCGCTGAGCTCGTAACCCCCGCGATCGCCACTGCCCTCGAACGCCTGGCAGAATCGCTTGACCTGCACATCAACCGGTTTGAGCGCGATCTTACAACGCGATTTGTCGACGTCGAACTTTGGCGCACGCGTCTAGAACAGCACGGCGTTCACAGCCAGATCACCCGTCTCGAAAGCCTTCGGGCGAACCTGCTCCAGGGTTACGGTTTTCATCGAGACCAAGCAACGCACCGTTCGGCTCAGGCTGCAGAATTACTGGAGGCATTGTCGCCAGCGAAAACCATGAAGCGCGGGTATGCTTTCGTCGAACACAGTGGAACTGGTCGGCCAGTACGGTCTGCTGCAGAAACTGCTCCCGGTGAAACACTTCGAACCCGGTTCATCGATGGCGCGGTCGAATCCATCGTCACCGCCGCTGTATCCTGACGATTCGAGACGAACATGTTCCCCGAC
>JBBQPB010000268.1:0-3568 GCA_038331435.1 Thermomicrobiales bacterium
GCAATCTGGCGCTGGACGACCGCTTCACCCTCACCCAGGAAGACATCTGCCCGGGCAGTGGCGTGATGCTTCAGCTTCACCCGGGAATCGAATTTACCCTGCGCGATATCGTCTATCTGATGATGAGTATCAGCGACAACACCGCCACCAATATGCTGATCGATCTGGCCGGCATGGAGAATGTCAACGAGGCAATCGCCTCGCTGGGAATGGTTCATTCCGTGCTGGGCCGCAAGATGCGTGGTGTTCCCGCCTCAGGCGGCGCGCCGGAAAATTGGGCCACCGCGAACGACTTCCGAAACTGCATCGACGCCATCCTTACTGGCACCGCAGCTTCGCAGGAAAGCTGCGACGGCATGATCGACATGCTCACCTTGCAACAGAACACGCGCCGCATCGGACGGTATTTCCCGGAAGGAACGCTGCCTTGGGGATCGAAAACCGGAACCGTCGGCACGGTCTCCCACGATGCCGGCTTTGTGCGCGGCTCCGGTGGAGACATGGTCGTGACGGTCTTTACCGATGGGTTCCCCGTGTTGCACGACGCCGAACCGGTCATGGGCGAGATCGCCCGACGGGCGGCGATCGGGAGCGGGATGGTGTTCTAACGGTGACGTTCTTCCTCCAACTCCGCGCAACTTCTTCATTGGGCATCCGACCGCTCGCAGTTCCGATTGCGACGAAAAATCAAGCGTTGTAGACTGCCGTAGCGTTCACTCAAAAGTATCGAAAACAACTGATGTGACTCGGTTCCGAAGTGCCGGGATCGAGTGGTGAGATCCGTCCAGCAACGACCGGCGCACTGGGCGCCCGGCTTTGCTGTGCGAATAGGAACAAGGAGATCATTACATGCACGACGATCGGTTTGACGCTCTTACGCGGTTTGTCTCGCGCGTAGAGTCGCGTCGCGCACTGCTGCGGGGGGCAGGGGCCGTTGGGCTTGCCTCGCTCGGGTTGGCCAAAATGCCAGCCCTTTCGCTGGCGCAGGATGCCAGCCCGGTCGCTTCCCCAATGGCCGATGCCGCAACCGGCGCGCAAGCGGGACTCGATGCGCTCGATCCCGATACGAAAGACGCCATCGCCCGCGCGCTCTGGACTACCTCCGATGCGCTCACCGTGGCGGATATCCCGCCCGACGTGCTTTCCCAGATTCTCGGCCCCAAGAACAGCAACACCGCTTTTGGATTGCGCATGGGAGCGCGCCTGCTGGAGCTGATCGCTCAGCCGCTCTCGTTTGTGCAGAGCTACAGTCCGCGCTACGAGGAGTTGGCGACCGTGTCCCAGTCGCTCAGCGCGCATCAAGCGTATCTCCTGAGCAATCTGATCGGCCCGGAACAAAGTCGCGGCTTTCCGCCGCTGCCAAACCAGGCAGATTTCCAATTTCCACAGCGGCACGCCGCTGACTTGACCTCGCAAATCGGCTGGTATTTCTTCGTCGGCAGCGCTGTTGCGGAGGATGGCCAGGAATACGGCCTCGAGATGATGTTCTTTCGGGCATCGCTGGTTCCAACCGATTTGGCGAAAACCCTCGAGCTCTCCGATGTCGAAAATCAGATCGTCGAGCTGCATTTCGCGGTTGCCCGGGCAGGCGAGCGCCATTATCAGGCCAAGCCGATCGCCATTGCTGGCACGACCGGCCTGCTCACCTTCGAAACCGACAAGCTCGGCGCGACCATGGGCAAGAACAGCATTACCTCGTCCGGTAGCCAGGCCGATGCCGGCGATATCTACCCGATCCGCCTGCAGGCCTGGGGACAGGACGACGGCGAAATCACTCCGGTGACGTTCTCCATCGATCTGACCTTCACTGGCGGCAAGGGGATTCTCCTGCAAGGCGCGGATGGATGTACGCCCTGCTGCGACGGCCTGGGCACGCTCTACTACTCCGTTCCGGGATTGGCGCTCGATCCGGACGTGAGCACGCTCACCATTGATGGAACGACCGCAAAGCTCAAGGAAGGCACCTTCTGGTTCGACCACCAGTGGGGCACGCTTGCGTCGATTGGCCGGACCGAGGTGGTGCGCGCGGCCAACAATCTCTCGCCGGCCAGCCCAGCCGGGTGGGATTGGTTCATGGCGCAGTTCAATGGCAGCCGCGAGATTACCGCCTACGCCATTCATACCAACGACTATCTGGATTTCTATCAACAGACCGGGCCGAATCCGCCGGGCACGATGACGCGAGCAGTCCATGCGAAATACATGGATCCCGATTCGGTCACGACTGCGGTCGAGGGGCAGCTTGCGATAACCGAATGGATCCTGAGCGTCGATACACCGTCGCCGGACGTCTATCCGCCAACGTACACCTGGTACCCGGACAAGTGGGATTTCACCTTCGGTGAGGACGTTCCGGAAGACATACGCGTGTTCACGATGAAACCAATCGTCAGCACCGGGCAGTCGGGCTTTTTCGCCGGGGGCGCGCAATATTCGGAAGGCGCCGTCTATCTGCTCGGTCCGAATGGCGAGGATCTGGGGCGCGGTTTCGCGGAGTCCGTGGGTTACGCTCAAACGTTGCCGAATGTGCTGCGGCTGGTGGGTCTCGAGGCGAACGCCGAGAACATGGAGCTCTTCAGCGAGAATCCGCCGCAACCCGCCCTCGTGCTGGCCAGTCAGGCATGGGTGTACCTGAATCAATCTGAGCTGAAAGACGTTACCGATATGTGCAGTGGGTTGGATCTCCTGAGCTAAGTGCCCGGCTGGCGCCGTGGGATTACCACGGCGCCAGTGCTCGCGTCATCCCTTCGGGATGATGTTCTGGTTGATCTGGAAACGATTGTGCGGATCGACCGTCGCCTTGATCTGTTGCAGGCGCGGGTAGTTGTCGCGGTAGGAGTCTTTCACCCGATTGCTTCCCTCATCCATCATCATGTTGATGTACGCGCCGCCAGCGGCGAAGGGATGCTGGGCGTTCCAGTATTCGCGCGCGAAGGCGATGTGGTCTGGCATGCGCGATGGGTCGTCATCGGTGATCAGGTTCACGAAGGCGAACTTGGCATCGCGATGGCTGTATGCCGTGTCATGCGGGCCGACATCCTGAATCGCCCCATTGACCGAATAGATGTGCACCACCGACGACGGATTTGGCATCTTGCCGCCGTAGCGGAGATGGATGTCGATCGCATCATCGCTCAGTTCGGTCAGATAGTCGGCTTTCCAATAGTCCTGCCGGCCTGGTGGGAAGAGTTCGTCGAACATGGCGTTCCACATGGCAAAGGGCATCTCGCCGCCGACCTCAGCCGCCGGGCCAATCTTCAGGAAGGGCTCGATAACCGCACGTGCTTCGGCCTCCGGTCCATCGAAGCAATAGATCATCTTGGCCATGTTCTTCAGATGCAGCTCCTCGGGCAGGAAGGGCGCGGGCGGAGTCATCAGGAATCCGAAAAAGATGCCGAGCTCCCGGGGAGCGTCGTCGATGAACATGCGGTAGAGCTTCATCAGCTCCTCTGCCTTCTCGAGCTCGTAGAACAGGACGCCAGCAGTCACGGTGCTGACTGGATGGGCCTGAAACTCGAAGGCGGTCACCACCCCGAAGTTTCCGCCGCCGCCGCGAATAGCCCAGAAG
>JBBQPB010000269.1:0-3567 GCA_038331435.1 Thermomicrobiales bacterium
AAGGTAGTCATCTTGGCAAACGCCCGAATCGCTCTTCTGCGGACGAGGACGGTTCAACCCGGGAGAGAACCTGAAAAGAGATAGCGAAGGCAGCGGCCCAGGCAATGAGACCTGGGCCGCTGTCATGCTACGCCACCCCGCGGTTTCCGTCGCATTCATCGTACGCCCACATTCAACCAAGCCCAACTTGCAGCGTCCCTTCGAATGTGACGCCCGCGCCACTCACGCGGTGCCCCATCCTTCCGACCTTCTGCAATTCAAGAAGACATGAGTAAAGCGGTGGTATCGCTCAATCAGCGTCCAGCCGTCTGGAAGCGTGAATGTGGCCAGTTCGTCGGCAGGGAGGTGTGCATCCCTCTCAGAAGTGTCAGCGGCCCGAAACGTGGTCATCAGGCCTTCACGCACCTCGACGATGAAAGGCCGTTCAGGATGTTATGCGAGTTGGCTCGGTCATTCACCAGGCCACTGTCAATTCCGGGAGGCGCCACTCGACCCAGGCAGGGACAAGCAGCTTGCTCGAGACGAGCACGCCGAAAATGACTGCACGCACCGTGGAAGTTGTGCTCTCGATACAATGCAGATGTTGATAGAACGAAACGCTTGTATACAAATGCGCAGGTTTACCGGTCGCTTGTATACAAGCGCGTAGATTGACCTACAATAAGACGCTGGGCGAGTGATCTCGGTCTGATCGGCTGGCGTATTCTCTACCGTGCCCGGTCTGTTCGCGAAGACTCGCCGGGGGAAGCTCGGGGAGCATGCCTGGTTTCCAATTCCTACGACACCATTTATTGCTTGCATCTACAAACCAGAAAGGTCGATATGAAACGTTTCCTCGTCATCCCTCTCCTCCTCGTTGCGTTACTGGCGCCATTCTCGATCGGTTCCGCCCCCACCCTCGCGCAGACGTTGGGGGGCGCGTGCGCGGACTCCGAGGAAGCGACTTTTGTGCAGCTTATCAACGCCTATCGGGCGGAAAATGGTCTCGGTTCGGTGGCCCTTAGCCAATCGCTGAGCGTCGCCGCCGATGTGCATAGCGTTGATCTGGCGACGAATAACTTCTTCAACCACACCGGATCCGATGGCGGTATTTTTGTCGACCGCATGGCTGCAGCGGGGTATCCGGATCCGACTCGTGGTGGAGAGATCATCTACGCAGGAAGTGCGTCAGCGGCAGAGGCGCTGACAGGTTGGAAAAACAGTCCATCGCATAACGCCGCAATGCTTGATCCCAACTACACCGCGGTCGGCATTGCTCGAGCGTATAACCCAGGCTCGGACTATCAGTGGTATTGGACTGGAACGTTCGGGCCGACCGCCGACGGGGCGGGATGCTACGGTGAGCCAGAGGCAGCGGTGCAAGCGGCCGCTGACTCAGAAGAGATCGCGGTGTCTGAGGAGCCAACGGCCACGCCCAGCGACCCGGTGATTGCGCCAACCGTTGAACCAGCCCCGCCGGTCGAGCCGACGGCTATTCCCGAAGAGACGACTGTACCGGTGGAGCCAACGGCCATTCCCGAGGAGACGATCGTTGCGGTGGAACCGACAGCCATTCCGGAAGAAACGATCGTTCCGGTAGAACCGACAGCCATTCCGGAAGAAACAGTCGAACCAGTCGAGCCGACGGCTATTCCAGAAGAGCCCATCGAACAGGTGGAGCCGACCCCGGCTACCGACGAGACCACAGAGCTCGACGAAACAACGCTCTAAGGCGACTTGCGGCTGATTTCCAGCTGACCGCCCCTCGAAACGAAAAAGGGAATCACGAAGCCTCGGGGAAGGAGAACCACTCGGTCTTCATGAGGAGGACACGACGAACGCTTTCGTCTATGCGCTCTTCGCTGATCTCGCCCTTTTCGACCCGATCCTGAATATGCTGGATCAAGTCCCCAAACGCGACTCCGGCCGCGGTCCACATCAGCAGATCGAGCCCGGCATCGATCGCTCGATCGGCCAGCTCGTACGAGGACCAGGCGCCCAGGGCGCCCATACCCAGATCGTCAGTGATCGCTACGCCGTCATAGCCGAGATCTTCGCGAAGATGCCGCATGGCGACCTTGGAAATCGAAGTCGGCACATCGTCCCACTGCGTGTATTGGAGATGGCCGAGCATGATCATCTCGACCCCTGTTTCGATCGCTGCCTTGAAGGGAAGCGCATCGGTTTGGATCCACTCGTCGAAGGAAAGGTCGATCGCCGGCAAGCCAAAATGCGAATCGACCGTGGTCCGGCCGTGTCCGGGGAAATGCTTGGCCGCACTGGCAATTCCGCCATCTCGTGAGCCTTCGACCACCGCTGCGATCTTGGCTGCGACCGATTTCGGATTGCTGCCAAACGCGCGCCAGGCCATCGTGCTTTGCGCGGAATAGGCCACATCCGCAACCGGGGCGAAGTTGGCATTGAAACCGAAGCTGCTCAGGAACTTGGCCCGTTCCCGTGCCAGCTTCTGCACATGCGGATCGGGCAACGCTGCCATCGAAAGTGCTCCCGGCACCGGATCGCCCGGCACTCGGGTCACCGGACCGCCTTCCTGGTCCACCCCCACGAACGGCGACACATGGTTGCCTGACGCGTGGATCGCGGCGATATAGGAGGAAATCTGGTCGGGAGAGCCGATGTTCGGTTGCACGAAGAGAACGCCGCCTGGTTGCACCGTTTGCAATGAGGTCGCAAACCAGTTCGGCATGACCGCGTCGGCCGCCTGAATAACGAACATCTGCCCGATCTTTTCGGTCAGGTTCATTTCCTGCAGCACACGGTCGACGGCATTGGTCGATTTTTCGGCAGCGCGTGCCGAGGACTTGGTGAGCGCGGCGGAAGCGGCAATTGCTGCACCGCCTTTGAGCAGGATGCGCCGGTCGAACGTGAGGGTGCGAAGCTGTCTTGAAATCATCGTCCGTTTTCTTGCGTTACGCGAAACACCCTGAACCCACCCGTTCAGATACTGGCCGTCGCATCTGATTCTCCCACGTCTGCCGCTAATCGTGCAGTCTGCGCCTGTAGCCGCACGCGTCGCGTTGGGGGCCAGGCCGTGGTGATCTCTCCGGTTTGCACGCGGGGCTGGCGGGAAAAGTATCGGTAGTAGGTGAGTGCGGAAAGAATGCTGAAGACGACGAAGGTCACCATCGAAGGTCCGTACCCATGGGCCACGATCAGCAAACCGCCGAGATAGGTTGCGGCGGCATACCCAAGGCTCCACACCGAAGAACGCAATCCGAACACCCCAGCGCGGGCACGCTGCGGAAGCAGCTCGCTGATGAAGGTCACCTCGATCGGCCAGGCCACGCTGGCGGTGCCAGAGCGCCAGAGCATGCCCAGCACGGCGATCCCGAGGGAAGGAAAGAAGATCAGCGGAATGAAAAACGGCACCACACTCAACCTGAGCGCCAGTGTCGAATTTATGGCCCCGACGCGAGCCACAATAATCGGTGAAAGAAGCCCGGCAATCGCCGCAACCAATCCCCCCAGGGCAAAGATGTAGCCCACCTGATCGTTACTCGATCCGAGACTCTTGAGATAGATGTTGTAGAACGGCCAAACCATGCCGACCCCGATACTCATCAGGCC
>JBBQPB010000270.1:0-3565 GCA_038331435.1 Thermomicrobiales bacterium
CTCGACCCAGTGGTCGATGCTCTCGCCATACTGCGCGGCGTTACGGGCGCGCACGTATTCCGGCACTTTATCGACATCGTAGCCTTCGTAGCCGACCATCGTCGTCTCGGCAACGACCAGCCCACCGCCGGTGACCCAGAAGTCGGTCATGCTCGCGATCCATCCGGGACTGGTTTGCATCACGACGCGATAGCCGTCGTCCGGCGTAATGTCCAGGATCACGTTCATATACTGACCATTCCAGAATTCGGTGAACGATTCGTGCCCGATCACGATCTGGCCATCGGCGGTGGCGGAACCCGTGGCAATGAAGGCGCTGCAATGGCTCTTGCGATTGCCGTTCGGAGCGCTGTTGGCATACTGGGTTGCCAGCGTCGGCCACCAATAGCCGGTCATCTCCATATACGCGTTCCAGCCGATGATCTCGTCGAGCGTGGTGGGCACTCCGGCGGCGGTGTATCCGGCGGCAAGCCCTTCCATCTCCTCGGTCAGCTCGGGCGTGATCTTGTCCTTGTGGTACTCCGCCGCCTTTTCGACGAAGAACGCGTAGTCCATCCCGGTGGTCTGGTAGGTCATTTGGGTGTAAACCCGGATCGCCTCGGCATATTCAACTGCGGTCAGATAGCCATATTGAAAGCCTCGTGCGAACGGCGCTCCCTGGATGCGGACATGCAACCAGCCGTTCTCGTTTCCCCGGCTTGCCTGATTCAGCCAGCCTTGCTGCTCGTCAGTCAGCGCGACTGGCGATGCAACCGCGACCGGAGTGGCGTCCGATTGCGCTGAAGTCCGGATCGGCGCGGACCCAACGGCCGCAACAACCGCGACCGCCGCGCCACCAATGGTGAGTGATCCCAGACGTCGCCTGGAGAGTGAGTAGGGAGAGCGCTTTGCCAGAAGGTCGGATCCGCGGATAGTCATCGATAACCACTCCTTCTCCGTGTTCGAAAAGAATCGCTGGATTTCCGGAGAACCGAACCATTTTGCCACGATGTGGATGTGAGCGTGGGCAATTAATCCAGGACGATCGACCGGGGACCTACGGCATCGGTAGCAGCAGAAGTCGAGGGACGAATCTTGCCGGCACCGGGGTATCGACCTAACCCTCGGGCACCGTATACGCAATCAGGAGCAGCAAGATCAATCTGCCGTGGATCATCATGCGCCCCAATTCGAGACGCCTTCGCACAAGCGGTCGCGTGTCATGCAAGAAGCAGAGCGACGAATAAGTCCCTATACCAGTTCGAGTCGCAGCTTCCGGTTGACGGCTTCGGCGGCGCGGGAAATGGTTTCCAGAGTGACGCCAGCGCCGTCCTGTTTGAGCAGCCGGTCGAGCTGGGACCGGCTCGTGCCCATTCGGCGCGCCATTTCGACCTTGGTGATGCCTTGCTCCTTCATCTGCTCTTGCAGTTGCCACGCCAATACGCGCGCCAGGGAGATACTCGTGACTTCTTCATACATGCCCTCATCGCGAAGAAAATCGTCGAACGATGATCCGTCGCTCTCGTGTGGACCAGTCACTGCATTACCTCTCGAAACCGCCGCCGAGCGAGCTCGATCTCCTGGGGCGGCGCCTTTTGTGTCTTCTTGATAAAACCATTCAGGAGATACATCTTTTCATCACGAAGTGCAAAGAGCACACGAGCGATGCGCCCACCAGCCAAATTGGAGCGCACCTCCCAAATGCCTCCCCCAAGCGACCGGCACGTTGGCATGCCGATCGGCCATCCAAACTCAACAGTCTTGATATCGATGCCAATGACCATACGATCTTCAAACGATAAGGACTGTAGCCACTCCCGTACCGGCTCGTTTCCGCTGACCGTGCGATAAAAAAGTGCCCGCACGCGCTTGGCGGGGTCATCTTCCAACGACGAACCCTCCTGTGCCTGCGAATGTACCAGAAATGGTACTACAGGGATTGCGCTATCGAGCAGCGGTCAAGGTGGAAAAGGAGGATGACCCTAATCCTCGGTCACCGCATACGCAATCAACAGTGCCAGGATCAACCCGCCCTGGATCATCATGCGGACAGATTCGTCGATGTTCTCGACCGTCAGCAGGTTGATCAAGATGGTCATCACCAGCGCCCCACCGATGGTCCCGATGATCTTCCCGCGCCCTCCGATGATCGAGGTCCCGCCGATCACCACCGCCGCGATCGACAACAGCATGTAGGGATCGCCGGCGGTTTTGGAGCTGTACCCGGTGCGACCGAGGATCAGCAGACCGGTGATGGCAGCGAAGAAGCTGCAAAGGGCATAGGTTGCGATCTGGATGGCGGTGGTGGGCACACCCGAGATGAAGGCGGCGCGCGGATTATTGCCGATGGCATAGATACCGCGGCCATAGGACGTGAAGTGCAGCAGGACCACGCAGACCAGCGTGACCGCGATCAACACCCAGAACGCGGCCGGTACGCCCAGAAGCCTGTCTTTGGCCCAGTGCTCGAGAAATGGCGATTTACCACTGATCGGTTTCCCGGCGTTATAGACCAGGAGCACTCCCTGAATGATGCTGAGCGTCGCCAGGGTCATGACGAGCGGCGGGAGTCGCAGGATCGTAACTCCCAGGCCGTTGAAGATGCCGATCAGGATGGCAATCAACAGGGTCACCAGAATGCCGCCGGCCTGACCGAGTCCCGTTGTCATCAGGTTCCCGGCCACCACCCCCGTCATGGTGATGACCGCCGCTACCGAAAGGTCGATCCCGCCCATCAGGATCACCATCGTCTGACCGGCAGCCACGATGCCCAGGAACGCCGCCGTGCGCAGGGTCAGCATCGTGTAATTGACCGTGCGGAACCCATCGGTGCGGTAGAGGCTGAATCCCCAAAGCAACAACAAAACCACGAAGGTCACGATGACCGGATCGATACGGATGTTGCGCAGCCGCGAGCCCACGCTCGATGTGGTCGTGGGTAGAGTAGCCATATCAGCGGCGCTCCTCGATACGATAGGCGGCGAAGGTCTTGATGCCGATCGCCACGATTAGCACCAGTCCGTAGATGACCCGCTGATAGGCGACCGAGAAACCGGAGATGAATAAGATCTGGGTGACGAGTCCGAGGGAAAGGACACCGGCAATCGTGCCGCGCAGGTGACCCTGTCCGCCCAGGAAGCTCACCCCGCCGAGCACTGCCGCAGCGATCGCCGCCAGCGTGTAGGTGCCTCCGATGAGTGGATCACCCGAGCCGGCATAGGCGGACAACCCGATACCCGCCAGCGCCGCGAAGAGTCCGGAAATAATGTAAGCCGCAATGCGCAGGTGCTTGACTGGCAGTCCGCTGAAAAATGCCCCGCGCTCGTTGTCGCCGATGGCGTAAATGCCCACCCCCAGCGGGGTGCGCTTGATACCGTACCGCCAGAAGAGCAACGCGCCGATCAGCACCAGCAGGCTAACCGGAACCACTCCGAAGATCTGTCCGATGAACCGCGACGAAAACGAACGCGGCAAATGGCCCCCGGCTGAGGATAAGACCCAGAGCGCAGCGCCCGCCCAAATAAAGGAGGTCGCCAGCGTCACGATGATGGCTGGCAGCTTGATATAGGAAACGATGGCGCCGGTA
>JBBQPB010000271.1:0-3534 GCA_038331435.1 Thermomicrobiales bacterium
CCTGAAAAAAGGCTGGTCGCGCTCGCACCTCCGACGGCACGAAGGAGGGACCGGCGATGGCACAGGCTTTCGACGCATAAGCAGTTGTGCCGCGATATGTGATTGTGTAGAGTAACGAGTTGGGACACACGCGTGTCCCAAATCCGTCAATTCGGCCCATAGGCTGAACCAAGGAGATCTTTAATGGATAAAGCATTTGATCGACGACGATTCGTTGTCGGCTCCGTTGCACTTACGGCCGCCGTTGCCTTTGCCAGCCAGACGCGCCTGAGCGCGTTTGCGCAAGATGACAACTGGCCGCCGGTCGAGGGACTGCCGCCGCTGAAGGTTGGCTGGTCGACGATCTACACGACACCGTCGTGGATGACCGAAACCCAGAATGAGATCGAAGCCGAGGTCCAGCGCCTGGTCGATATGGGCGCGACCATCGACTTCCAGGTTTTCGACGCCAATGGCGACACCGCAACCCAGATCGCTCAGATCCAGACGATGATCGACCAGGAATATGACATCTGCTTGCTGATCGCCGGGTCGGCCACCGCGCTCGACCAGGTCGTCGAGTCGGCGAATGCCGCCGGCGTGATCGTGGTCAACTGGGACTCTGAGGTCACCACCGATCAGCTCACCGCTAAGATCAACACCGACCAGCACAAGTGGGGCAACATGACCGCCCAGTGGCTGGTGGATGCGATCGGAGGATCCGGCCCGATCCTGGCGATCAACGGACCGGCCGGCATCTCCGTTAGCGAGGCCCGCTGGGCCGGCGCCAAGGAAGTCTTCGATGCCAATCCGGACGTGGAGATCGTTGGCACTGCCAACATCGAATACAACGAGGCTCCGGCTCTGACCGAAATGGAAAGCCTGCTGGCTGCGCATCCAGACGTGGCTGGCATCTGGTTCCAGGCTGGTGCGCACGCGTCGGCCGGCCTGAAGACCCTCCAGGCGATGGAGCTGCCGTTCGTCCCAATGACTGGTGAAAACTACAACGCCTATCTGCTGCAGTGGTGCGATCTGTTGGAGAGCGGGTTCTCCTCCTTCGCGACTGCGCAGGTGAACTACATGGCGGTCATCGCGCTCGATCTCGCCATCCTCGCCAAGCAGGGCCAGGAAGTTCCCAGCCGCGTCGAGGTTCCCCTGCCGGAGATCACCGACGATAACGTCTGCGAGTGGGCCAACACGGAGCTGCCAGAAGACTGGTACTCGATCCCCGAAGTTCCGGGGCCGGCCGAGCGCCAGGCAATCATCGAAGGCGCCATGGGCGGCGAAGCCACCGCAGAGGCGACTCCCGCCTAAGCATCGATTGCATTCAGCTCCCCGCTTCCGGAATCCGGAAGCGGGGAGCTTTTGTCCCGCGCTCGTCTGAGCGCGGGACACTGTTCACCGTTCACAGGGTATCGAGGTAGCCGTGACCACCGGGACCATCGAGCGTTCCTCCGGATCGACCGTGCCGTCGCCTGAAACGTCCCCCATCCTCCGCACGAGCGACCTGACCAAGTCGTTCGCCGGAAATGTGGTGCTCGACCGGGTCGGCTTTGATATCTATCCTGGCGAGATTCATGCCCTGATGGGCGAGAACGGCGCAGGCAAGAGCACCTGGATCAATCTCGTCACCGGGGTGCATCAAGCCGATTCGGGCACGATCACCTTCGACGGTGTCACCTATCAGGGACTCACACCGCATCTGGCCGAATCGATCGGAATTGCCACGGTTCACCAGGAGCTGAGCCTCAGCCCGCACCTGACCGTGGCCGAGAACATCTTCCTCGGCCGGATGCCGACCACCCGCCTGGGCCAAGTCGACTATCCCCGCATCGAGGCCGAGGCGACCCGAATCTTCCGCGATCTTGGGGTCGAGATCGACCCTCGCGCCCATGCAGGAGAGCTTCCGCTCGCCGAGCGACAATTGGTCGAGTTCGCCAAGGCACTCGTCGCCGAGCCGAAGCTCCTCATTCTGGACGAAGCCACCTCCGCCCTGGACAAGAACCAGGTCGATCTCTTCTTCGCCTCGTTGCGGACGCTGCGCGACCGGGGTGTGGCGGTGGTTTTCGTCTCGCACCGGCTGGAAGAGATCTTCGCGCTCACCGACCGGATCACGGTGCTCAAGAACGGCGAGTACGTCACCACCGTGCCAACTCGGGGAACGACCACAGATCAGCTGGTCAAGTTCATGGTCGGCCGCGAAATCACCGACATCTTCCCGCCCAAACCGTCCATCGATGAGCTGATGGCGGAGCCGGTGGTTCTCTCCGTCCGAAATCTCAGCTCGGGCCACCGCTTCCAGCATGTCGATTTTGATCTGCATCGCGGCGAGATCCTCGGTCTTGGCGGTTTGCAGGGCCAGGGACAGCGCGAGCTGCTGGCCGCGCTCTTTGGGTTGCACCGAGTGGAGGGCGAGGTGCTGCTCGATGGGCAATCGGCCGCGGTTCGCGGACCGCGCGCGGCGATTTCCAAGCGCTACGCCTTCGTTCCGGAAGACCGCAAGACCGAAGGCCTGGTGTTGCAGCTCCCGGTGAGCGATAACCTGGCATTGCCCAATCTCAACGCGGTCAGCCGGTTTGGCTTGATCGACCGAGGACGCGAGCGGGCACTGATCGATTCGCTGGTTGCCAAATTACAGATCAGACTCCGCTCGCCGAAGCAGCGCGTGGTGCGCCTGAGCGGCGGCAATCAGCAGAAAGTGGCCATTGCCAAATGGCTGCCGCAGGAACCGGAAATTCTGCTCCTTTCCGAGCCGACGCGGGGTATCGACGTCGGCACCAAGCAGGAGATCCACCGGCTGATGCGGGAGCTGACCGCGTCCGGGGCATCGATCCTGCTCATCTCGTCGGACACTATCGAGCTGCTCGGTCTGAGCGACCGCGTGCTGGTGATGTACGAGCGCCAACCGGTGGTCACGCTGAGCGGCGCGGATGTCACTGAAGAGAACGTGGTCCATGCATCGGTGGTGGGTGGCGAGAAGCAACTCACCGAGAAGCTGGAGGCGCAGGCCGAAGCTGACGGAGAACCGCCACCGATCGCCAACGTGGAGGCCGTTCAAGTACGCTCGCTCAATCCATTGGCCAAGCTGGGATTCTTCAAAAAACTCTCCCGCGCGTGGCAGGATGTCTTGCCGATCTATGCGGTCACCGCCATCTTTGCGGCGATCTATCTCTACATGAACCGCAACACGTTTGACATCGACACGGTCAACAACCTGTCGACCTGGCTCTTCCCCTTGTTCCTGGCGGCGATGTCGCAGTCGGTGATCATGCTGACCGGCGGTATCGATCTCTCAGTCGGCAACATGATGAGTCTCTTTACCTGCATCCTGGCCACGCAGATGTACGACAACCCGCTTTCAATGATGAAAGCGATCACAATGGTGCTGGCAGGCGGCGCGTTGATCGGGCTTTTTACCGGCGCCATCGTTTCCTATATCAAGCTGCCAGCCATCATCGTGACGCTGGCGACCTCCTTTATTTGGGCGGGCGCTGCGCTCTGGGTCTTATCCTCAGCCGGGGGCCATTTGCCGCGTTCGTTTTCGTCGCGGTTCAT
>JBBQPB010000272.1:0-3529 GCA_038331435.1 Thermomicrobiales bacterium
CTTGCGCAGCTTGTTGCGTTGGTCGAGAGCGGCGATTTGACTGGACGTGGCGGTAAGGAGTTGCTTGCTGGTATCGAACCGGGCGAGAATGCCCGCGAAGCTGCAGAGCGGCTGAATTTGATCTCAGTGGGCGATGCTGACCTAATCCGAGCTGCAGCGATGGAAACGCTCACTGCGAATCCGGCAGCCGTGGCCGACTACCAGTCAGGGAAGAAGGCAGCAATCGGTCGCCTGATAGGAGAAACGATTCGCGCAACCGGCGGTCGGGGCCGTCCCGACACCGTGCGCACGGTGCTGGAAGAGTTGTTATCAGAATAGTCCCGTGCTGCTCCGGGCAGAATGACCTGTCCGTCCCGGCATTCGACGATGAAGAAACGGGGAAACAACGTGTCCGTAATCGAAGCACCTGTTCGGCCGAATGCACCGGTCGAGCCTGCGGAAACCGATCTTTTTGTCAACGCGGTTCGGCAGTTCGATATAGCTGCAAACATTCTCGATCTCGAAGAGGGAATGCGTCAAATCCTGTCACATTGCCAACGCGAAATGACCGTGAATTTTCCGGTCGAGATGGACGATGGTTCTGTGCAGGTCTTCACTGGACATCGCGTTCAGCACAATAATGGTCCTGGGCCGAGCAAGGGCGGCATCCGGTATCACCAGATGGTGACACTTCCCGAGGTGAAAGCTCTGGCTATGTGGATGACCTGGAAATGTGCGGTCGTCGGGCTGCCGTTTGGCGGCGCCAAAGGCGGCGTTTGCGTCAATCCGAAGCTGCTCTCCATGAACGAGCTCCAGAATCTGACGCGCCGATTCACGACCGAGATTCAGGTCGTGATTGGTCCCAATCAAGACATCCCGGCGCCCGATGTCAACACCAACCCGCAGATTATGGCCTGGATCATGGATACCTATTCCATGAACGTTGGATACTCCGTACCGAGTGTGGTGACTGGGAAGCCGATCAGTCTGGGAGGCTCTCCAGGACGCAATGAGGCCACTGGACGAGGTGTCGTCTACGTCGCCGAAGAAGCGGCAAATGCTGCCGGCTTTTCATTCGATGGCGCAACAATGGTGGTGCAAGGCTTTGGCAACGTCGGCGGTGCTGCCGCAGCCATCGGCCAGGAGCACGGCGCCAAAGTGCTCGCCGTAAGCGATATGAACGGCGGAATCTACAATCCTAATGGCCTCGATATTTCCGCACTTGCCTTGCACGCCGCAGCCTCCGGGAGCGTGGTTGGTTTCGCCGGCGGTGACTATGTCACAAACGAGGACTTGCTCCAGCTCCCCTGCGACATCTTGATACCGGCTGCAATGGAGAGCCAGATCACCCGGGAAAACGCCGCTGATATCCGCGCGCGCATGATTGTCGAAGCTGCCAATGGCCCAACCACTCCCGACGCCGACGAGATCTTGAATGAGCGCGGAATCGTCGTGGTGCCAGACATTATTGCCAATGCGGGTGGAGTGACAGTTTCGTACTTCGAATGGGTGCAGGCGATGCAGTGGTTCCCCTGGACGCTCGATGAAGTGAATGCCCGTCTGAAGACGATCATGCAGGAGTCGTTTGCGAAGGTTCTGGCGCAATCGCGATCGCGACAGGTGGACTTGCGTACCGGCGCAATGTGTGTTGCTATCGATCGGGTGGCAGAGTTTACACGGCTGCGAGGAATCTACCCGTAGTACGCGGAACGCCAAAGCGGTCAGCTTGATTTGGAAGGGGGCGTCGAAGTTACTCGACGCCCCCTTTTTTGGCTGACGCGCTTTCGCTTTAATGAAGACTGCTTCGTTATGCGTGCTGGCTGCTACCGATTGTTCTTAGTTAGCAGCTTGCGCAGGTCCTCTTCGATCGAACGATGGGCGATCGCGATCAAATCGTCGCTTTCTTGAACGATAGTCGTTGGCGAAGGAATGATGAGTTCGCCCGCGCGGATGATCGCCGCGATGTTGCAGTTCTCAGGGATGGGAAGATCGCCGATCCTCCGGCCAGCAATTGGTGAACCCGGCATCACCTTGGCATCGACGATCGCCATATCCTCGTGGATCAGGTTGACCAGGTGGACAAACGGTTGGTCGGGGATCGCTTGCTCGATGAGGGTCAGGATGTAGTCGGTCTGGCTGACCGTAATGTCCACCCCAAGCATGCGGAAGAGATATTCGTTCTTCGGATTGTTGACGCGCGCGATCGTGCGGGCGACGTGGAATTTGGTTTTGGCGACCTGGCAGATGACGAGGTTGTCTTCGTCTTCGCCAGTCACGGCGATCACGACATCGGCCCGTGCAGCTCCCGCCGCGGCCAGAACCGCCGCTTCCGCTCCGTCACCAGCCACGACCACCGCCCCGAACTGCTCGACGAATTGCTCGGACTTATCCGGATCGCGCTCGATCAAAAGCACTTCGTGTCCTTCTGAGAGCAAGGTCTTGGTGAGGTAATACCCAACTTTGCCGCCGCCGACAATGATGATGTACACGCTCAGGACTCCTGTGGTCGGGCGCCCTGGGTGGAAGCGGCCATGACCACGTCGAGAATTTGGGCCGAGATCACTGTGGTAGGGCAGACCGTGTTCATTCCGAGCCTGCGGTAGGTGTCTTCTCGCACGGGATCGTAAATGCGGCAAATCACTTCCGGCACGGCGAAGATGTTCTTCGCCACCTGCGCCGCCATAATGTTCCGGTTGTCCCCGTTCGTCACCGCGATAAACGCGGTTGCCTCGGAAATTCCGGCGCGCTTGAGGACGTCTTCGTCAATTCCGGTTCCGATCAGCGTATGTCCCTGAAACTCCTCCGGCAATCGCCGAAACGCTCTGGAGTTGACGTCGATCACGGTCACCTTGTGGCCGTTGTGGTCGAGAACCGATGCGACCCGCGCGCCGACTCGGCCGCAGCCCATGATCACGACTTTCACCCTTCAAGGGCCTCCTGCCTGCGTAAATCGCTGGCCGAGCGAATGAGTATTACATCGCACGGAGCATTCTTGATGACATACGAAGCGGCTTCGCCTATTACTTGCTTACCGTACTTTATCGTGATAGAAGTTGCCATAAGGATAAGGTCGGCATTTTGTTCGATAGCTTCGTCGACGATCGCTGCGCCGGACGAGCGAGCTTGCAAAAGATCGGTTGAAATGAGATCGACCGAAGTTGGCAGTCGCAGACGAGTTATCCGTTCGGTATGCACGAGTACATCCTCACCTCGCGCGACAGCTTCCGGGAGTTCAGCGTCGAGCGGCATCGCTTGCTGCACTTCGACGACATAGACAAGGGTGATGCTCGTGGGATGCCGCTGGGCAAGCTCACCGACCAGCTCGATCGCTCGGTCATCTTCTGCTCCGCCTGAGACCGGAATGATTATCCGGTGATAGTGCAATGGCATGCGGTGTCGGTGTCATCCTCCGGCGTTGCTCGGGTGCTCGCCTGTCAACGAGGCCGAAGTATGTATGGATCGCGAGAAGTCCGCAACAAGGGAGGGCCCGTTGTCACCGGCCGCGGCTCAATCGATTAGCCAGGTCTCTCGGCAACCCGGCGGCAAGAAT
>JBBQPB010000273.1:0-3481 GCA_038331435.1 Thermomicrobiales bacterium
AGCGGCGCCAGCAACCTGCGAACCACCACGGGATGAGTGTTTGCATTCTCTGCGAGTTGCTCGGAGGTGATTCGTCCCTCTTCACCGGTGTTGTACGCAAGTTTAGCCAGCGCGACCGCGTAAATTGCTAATGCAAATTTATTGTTCGGATGCATCCTTACTCCTGTCGATCTGTAACAAATATAGTTACGAATTACTCCAGTGTCAATCTACCTGCGTGCTACCCGTTCGGGTAGGATGCGTGCTGACACAACCGCCACCAGTACCTGCAATCGATTGAAAAGAGGGGAGGGCGAACAACAATGCCGACAAATAGTGAATCTTCTGGTTTGACGCCAGCCGATGCCAGGATCGCGGAGATCGAAGGGCGTTTCGGTGAGCGCTTGACCCCGGAGCAGAGAGCCCAAGTACGCACTCGAATCGAGCGCACCATCGCGCTGTCGGTCGCAATGCACGCGACTCCACTCACAAATGCTGATGAACCCGAGATCGTCTTTGCGCCGTATCGAGGGAAATCATGACCACCATCGATCTTTCCTTTGCGTCGGTCCGGGAACTTGGCAAACTCATCCGCGCCGGCGCGGTCTCCCCGGTCGAGCTCGCCGAGCACTTTCTGCAACGGCTGGATACGATCGGTCGATCGCTGAACGCGGTCGTCACACTCACGACTGAACTGGCAATGGAGCAGGCGCGTCTTGCCGAAGAAGAGTTGAGTGCCGGGGTCGATCGCGGTCCGCTGCATGGCATTCCCTATGGTGCCAAAGACCTGCTCGCAGTGCCCGGCTACCCGACGACCTGGGGGGCTGCACCCTTCGCCGATCGACATTTTGATTCGGAAGCGACCGTCGTCACGCGATTGCGGGAAGCCGGCGCGATTCTCGTCGCCAAACTCGCGATGGTTGAACTCGCTGGGGGATTCGGATACGAGCAACCGAACGCCGCACTGACCGGCCCTGGTCGGAATGGGTGGGATCCCAATTCCTGGGCGGGCGGTTCCTCCAGCGGTTCCGGCGCCGCGGTAGCGAGTGGATGTGTTCCCTTCGCGATTGGCACCGAGACCTGGGGCTCCATCCATTGTCCCGCTGCATTCAACGGTATCACGGGGCTTCGACCAACTTACGGTCGCGTCAGCCGTCGGGGCGCGATGGCGCTCTCCTGGACGATGGACAAGATCGGACCCATGGGCCGCACCGTCGACGACTGCGAAACCGTCTACAACTTCATTGCCGGACCCGACGCGAACGAACCCACGACCTTGAATGGAAGAACCGGAGGGCACGTCTCGACCGACGGTTCGTTCAAATTTGGGATCTGCCGGGGAGCGTTCGAGAATGCTCAACCCGAAGTCATTGCCAATACCGAATCCGCGATTGCCGTTCTGGCCGAGTTCGGAACAGTCGAGGAGATTGAACTCCCGTCGTTTCCCTGGGATGAAGCAGCCAGCACGATTGTGATCGCCGAAGCTGCCTCTGCCTTTGAAGACTTCGTGATTGATGGGCAATCGGCGGGTTTGACTGCTCCCGAAGATCGCGCCGGACTCTACCATGGTCTGACCATTCCGGCGGTTGATTACCTGCGTGCACTTCGTATTCGGCGGGTCGGCGGCGAGGCAATGGATCGATTGTTGGCGAAGTACGATGCCATCGTCGCTCCGACCTACCCGAATGTCGCTTCCCCGATCGATCAACTCTTTTCCACTTATTTCGAGCGGGAGCAGCGGCATAACCTCGGCGGCGTCGGCAATCTCTGTGGATTGCCTTCCATCAGCGTTCCGAGCGGGTTCGGCGAGCGCGGTTTGCCCACCGGTCTCGAGTTTCTCGGCCGGGCGTACGACGAGGATCGCATCCTCGCCGCTGCCCGTGCCTTCCAAATACGAACCAACTGGCATACAAGGCATCCATCTTAGCGACTCGAAGTTCGATTTTTCGAGTCCGGAATTCCGTCGGATCCTGGTGTCATCCACCACTGCCATCCGTCGGAGCTGGTCGTTCCCGGATTCAAAAAACCGGCTTCGCATTACCGGGCCAATCCCAATGTGTTTGCTGCTGGCAGGGCTGCGGAATCCGCGCTCGCTCGCTCACCGTGAACTCGTTGTCCGAATCCAATCAGCGCCCCGCCGAATACCCGGCGGAGGGATCTCACGATTCCGGTTTTCGGCGACCCGCCTTTGATCGCCTCTGCGACCATTGAGCGCCGGATCGACTGATCGATTCTCTCTCGTTGCGTTGCTGCTGCAATTTCAAGCAATATCGAAGGATTCCTGAGTACCATTTTATTCTTCTCCAATTTCTGAACGGGCTTATGGCCCGGATGTAGGGTCTGGTTTGCGGTGACCTGCGATCCTGGAATCGCGTACAGGTTCACGTGAGTCCTCTCCTGGATATCCGCTGGTGTTTGGATTCATGTCGGCTGTTCTGAGTTTCACCACGGAACTTGCTCCCTTCTGATAATCGCTAGAAATCCATCATTCCGGTTGTTCGTGTAGCGCTGATTGTCATCATCTTGCACCTCATTTCGGACAAGCAAAAACCCGAATCGCTTTGCGACTCGGGTGGACACCGCTTGCTGTTTTGTAGAACGCTGGTGCGCTACATCAACAGGGCATGGTCCTCCCGTCGGCTACCTGGATTGGCGGTGGAAACAACGGCACGATCGGCCATCATCTGTGTGAAGTTGATCATTGTCGTTCCTCCTTTCCTCATCCTTGTGCTTAACCGCACGCGAAGTTCACTTTGCCTGCCCGCTCGCCCGACTTTTGCCCGGATCGCGTTTGCGCTGCTAATAGGATTATCACGGCCCCTAACCCATGTCAATACCCGGCACGCGATTGACTTTTCGCAGAATCTGGATACACAAACGACCCGAATTGCTAAATCGTGTCGTTGTTCGGAGCGTCTGGAGACTATCTCGCCGAAATCGCTCGCGAGGAACTTGTGGCTGGAACGGCTCTGGCAGGGGGCACGATCGGCTCGCGCTTGTTGACCCAGGGGAAGGGAAATTGCGCCGGAAGTCGCCGGGCAACCAGAAATGCCGCGCCGACAATCATCCACCCGCCGATCGCATCCAACACGTAATGATTACCGGTCGCCATCACAGTGATCGTCATAATACTGACATGCAAAACGGCGAGCATTGGACCGATCCTGCGATATGGGATGGCGGCTGCAAGCATAAACGCGCCGACCGTCGTCCAACCGATATGCATGCTCGGCATCGCGGCGAATTGATTCGCGGTCACCATGCCGCCCTCTTTGAAGTAGTTAGGGCCGTAGAGCTTGAGCGTGTCGAAAAACCCGTACTCAGGCATGAACCGCGGAGGCGCCAGCGGATAAATTACATACCAGGGCAGCGCGAGCACCATCGTCAGCAGAAAGACGCGCCGGAGCTCCCGATACCGCTCAGGAGAGTAGATCATTGCGGCGAGACAGCAGAGATAGAATCCCCACATGAATCCCGCGTAATACCAGTTGAGTGAGCGAAT
>JBBQPB010000274.1:0-3477 GCA_038331435.1 Thermomicrobiales bacterium
GCTGAAGGTCGTATATCCGCCCAGCACCCCAATCAGCAAAAAGAGCCGCCAAGAGTCCGGGGAGTCCTGGCGTAGCAGCAGCCACTCGGCAATCACACCGATCAGGAATGCCCCGGTCAGATTGATCGCCAGCGTGCCCCACGGAAACGCCGCGCCATACCGCTCGACAATTGCCCTGCCCAGCAAATACCGGACATTTGCTCCTAAAAACCCGCCAAGTCCCACCCAGAGCACTGTCATATCCGGCCTCGTCCTGGTCGCGCGATCCGATCGCTCACTATCATACGGCCCACTGTCCGCGACGGCGTTACGCAAACGAACCGATAATGGCCCACAAGATCATGCCAAACCACCGCTTGCCCACTCGATGACGAAACTGCCACCAGCCCGGCCATCGCGCCAGGCTCCCTCATCCTCAGCGGAGGCCGGAGGGCGAGTGAGGGCAACTCCCACCGCCCCGCAACGCGACGGCCGCCGCGACACAGCCCGCACCGGTTCCCAATCCGCACTCTGGCTCCGGTTCCTGGCGCTCGCCCTGGTCACCCTCACCTTCGTACTGCCACGCTGGCTCGAGCTCGATCGCATGGTCACTCCGGACGAGCCCATCTGGCTCGCCCGATCAGCCAACTTCTACGAAGCGATCTCCACTCGCGACTGGCCCTCGACCTACCAATACGCCCACCCCGGCGTTCCTGTCATGTGGGCCGGCGCCATCGGCTATTTTCTGGAAGCGCGCGACTATCCCGATTTGGTCGGCACCCAGATCACGCAACGCCAGAACTACATCGCCTCCGTGCTGGAAACACAAGGCTACGACCCGCTCGCGGTGCTGGTCGCCACCCGGCAGGTACTCATCGTTTTCGCCACCATCACCTTTGCCATCGCTTTCTGGTTCGCACTGCGGTTGCTGGGGCTGCCCGAGGTGGTGCTCGGCTTCCTGCTCATTGCGCTCGAACCGTTCGGCATCGGACTCGGCAAGCTGCTACATGTCGATGCCATGGCGGCGCTCTTTTTCTTGCTGGCGATGGTCACCATGCTCGTTTATTGCTATCGTGGATGCAAGCGCATCGATCTGCTCATCTGTGCGGTCGCCTCCGCGCTCGCCATTCTCACCCGCGCGCAAACCGTGGTGCTTCTCCCCATCTTCGGGCTGCTCCTGCTGCTCACGCTCTTGGATGGCAAGCTCCGCCGCCCGTCGTGGGCCCGAACGAAGGACTCGCTCCTCTGGCCGATGGCCGTTTGGGGCGCTGCCATGCTCGCGGTTGCGCTTATTGCCTGGCCGGCTCTCGCCACCGCGCCCCGCACCGTCTTCTCCGGCATGTTTTCCTTCGCCGAAACCGCCGCCATCGAAGGACACGAGCGCGTGATCTACTTCGACGGCGAGCTGTTCACCGGCGATCCCGGTTTCCGCTTCTATCCAGTCGCGTTTCTCTGGCGCGCCACCCCGGCAACCCTGGCTGGGCTCGCGCTGGCCATCGCGCTCATCACGCTGGGTCGTCGCTGGAGTCTCCCGCGCGTGCAACGGCAGATTGTGCTCGGACTTCTTATTGGCGCGGGATCCTACACCCTGCTCATGACCCTGGCCGCCAAAAAATTCGACCGCTATCTCATGCCAGCCTTCCCGCTGGTTGCCCTGGCGGCAGGCTGGGGCATCCTGGTCGCCGCGCGGCTGATCGGCAAGCGCCTGCCCGGGCCAACCTACGCCTATCCTCTGCTGGCCGGCATTCTCGCCTTCGGTATCCAGCTCAATGGCGTCGCGCAAACCGCCCCCTATTTCCTCAGTTATTACAGTCCGCTCATGGGCGGCACGGTCAAAGCGCCCGATTCGATGATGGTCGGCTGGGGCGAAGGCTTCGATCAGGTCGCAGACTATCTGAACGCACAACCCAATCCCGAAGACATCGTCGTCTCCACCGAAGCCTGGCGCACGCCGCTCGGCTACTTTCTCGAAGGTGATGCTCGCTTCGCCGCGTTCGTCGACGATCCCGGCGGTCTCTTCCGCTGGGCCTCATCCGACTACTATCTCCTCTACATCACCCCTCTCAGCCGCAACGGCGTCTGGCCCGATCTCCTTGAGCTGATCGAGCAAAAGACCCCCGTGCTCACCGTTACCCTGAACGGGCTCGAGTACGCCCTGCTCTACGACATCCGCGACGACACCATCCCCCCCTACCTGGAGCAAGGCGATACCGGCATCGTCGATATCACCGGCGCCGGCCGATTGATTGCCTCTGGACGCAACCAGGAAGACTCGATCGTCCGCGGGGCAACTGTGCGCGAGCTGCTCTATTTCGATCGGCTCGACCCGGCACTGGCCGGAAAGGTCGGTATTCGTATGCAAGTGGTCGATGCTAACGGCACCATCGTCTTCGCAAGCGACAGGCCGCTGGCGCTCTCCGACCCCATCCGCCACGAGCTTTGGTGGACCGAGCAGCCAATCCAGATTCCAGCCGATACACTGCCGGGCACGCATCGCGTCGAGATGCAACTCTACAATCTGGAAACCGGCGACCCGCTGCCCACATTTTCCAATCGCCTGGGAGAGCGCATGGGATCCTGGTTAACAGTCAATACCTTCTATATTTATGAAACGAACCTGGATCTGAACGAAGCCGAACAATCGGCGCCCTGACATCGATCGTCTTGCCGACCGTACCCACCGGCCCTGTGCCAGCAGCGGGTCTTGCAAAGGAGTCATCCCGGATGTCCTCGTCACGCACCGTCAAGGTTGGTATCCATCTCCCCGAAACCGAGCGGGTCGCCGGCTGGCAGGAAACCGCCGCCCTCGTCCGCGCCGCCGAAGATGGCGGCCTCGATTCCATCTGGATGCCCGATCACCTCATCTTCCGCTCCGATACCGGTGAGGTCACCGGTCCGTGGGAATGCTGGTCGATGCTCTGTGCGGTCGCGGCCATCACGAACCGGGTCGAAATCGGCCCACTCGTCTTCTGCACCGGTTTCCGCAATCCAGCGTTGATCGCCAAAATGGCCGACACGCTCGATGAAATCTCCGGCGGGCGGCTCATCATGGGGCTTGGCGCCGGTTGGAACGAACCGGAATACACCGCCTACGGGTTCCCCTTCGATCACCGCTACAGCCGGTTCGAGGAAGCCTTCACGATCATCCGCACCTTGCTCAAAGACGGACAGATCGATTTCGAAGGAACCTACTACTCCGCCCGCGATTGCGAACTGCGCCCGCGTGGACCGCGCCCGGATGGTCCGCCCCTCATGATCGGCTCCATGGGCGGCAAAATGCTGGAGCTCACCCTCCCACACGTGAAGTACTGGAACGCCTGGCCCCGCTGGTGGGGCAACGATCCTGCTCGCCTGGCAGCATTGATTGCCGAGGTCGACGCCGTCGCCGAAGCACAGCATGTCGCTCCCGGCAGCTTCATCAAGACGAGTGCGGTTTTTGTCCGCCTGCAGGGAATCGAAACCCTGAATAACCTGAACGACCCCGACGCTCCGCATTTC
>JBBQPB010000275.1:0-3453 GCA_038331435.1 Thermomicrobiales bacterium
TCCCCATGATCCGCCGAAAACCTGCCATTGATCGATACCAAGTTCTTCCCGAATGTGTTCGATATCAGCAACAAGCTCCCAGGTCGTGTTGCGTACGACGGATGCATGCGGCGTGCTTTTACCGCAACCACGTTGATCGAAAACGACGATGCGGTACTTCTCCGGATCGAAGAGCCGTCGCTGTCGAGGGTTGGTTCCACCACCCGGCCCACCGTGGAGAAAGACCACCGGCTTTCCGACTGGATTGCCGCTCTCCTCGACGTAAAGGGTGTGACCGTCTCCTGTTTCGAGAAAAAACGTATTGAACGGTTCAATCTCTGGATAAAGCTGACGCATCACTCTTCCTCAGTCTTCGCGCCGATGCGCGGAATACCACCATCGCTCGGGAGCGACACCAATCCGGTTTCCGCGTAAAACACCAGCTTTTCGCGCGTGTCTGCGATGTCATTGTTCCGCATCGTCAGTTGTCCAATGCGGTCCTGGGCGTTGAATGAGGCTTCGCCCTTTTCCATGGTGAGCCGACTGGCGTCATAGGTCAGATTGGGCGATTGGGTATTGAGAATCGAATAATCGTTTCCGCGTCGCAACCCGATGGTGACTTCTCCACTGACGACTTTCGCTACCCAGTTCTGCAACGACTCACGCAACATCAATGCTTGCGGGTCGAACCATCTCCCTTCGTAGAGCAGGCGCCCGAGCCGCCGCCCACTGCCTCGCAATGTCTCGATCGTGTCTTCGTTGTGGATTCCGGATACAAGCCGGTCGTAGGCGATGTTCAGCAGGGCCATACCAGGGGCCTCGTAAATGCCACGGCTTTTCGATTCGATGATGCGGTTTTCGATTTGGTCACTCATGCCGAGCCCGTGCCGTCCGCCGATTTCATTCGCCAAGGTGATGAGCTCCACCTGGTCACGCAAAACCTGGCCGTTGACAGCCACCGGCAGTCCTTGCTCGAAGCCAATCGTCACTTCCTCGTAGGGTATATCGATTTCTGACTTCCAGAAGGCAACGCCCATGATTGGGTCGACAATGGTGATGCCGTTGCTCAGCTCTTCGAGATCCTTCGCCTCATGCGTCGCTCCGAGGATGTTGGAATCGGTGGAGTACGCTCTTTCGGCCGACATACGGTAGTGGAACCCGGCATCCGCTAGATAGGCCGACATTTCCGCCCTACCGCCAAGTTGGTCGATGAACGCTGCATCGAGCCAGGGCTTGTAAATGCGCAACTCTGGATTGACCAGCAAACCATAGCGGTAGAACCGTTCGATGTCATTGCCTTTGTAGGTGCTGCCGTCACCCCAAATATTGACCCCGTCTTCCTTCATGGCCGTAACCAGAATCGTACCGGTCACCGCACGCCCGAGCGGTGTCGTGTTGAAGTAGGGCACGCCGGCGGTCGAGATGTGAAACGCTCCGCATTGCAGCGCGGTCAGTCCTTCCCGCACCAGCTCATGACGGCAATCGACCAACCGCGCTTCTTCCGCGCCATACTCGCGCGCGCGTCGCGGGATGTCGTCATAGTTGGTTTCGTCCGGCTGGCCGAGATTCGCCGTGTACGCATACGGGATGGCGCCTTGCTCGCGCATCCAGTAGAGCGCCGCGCTCGTATCCAGACCGCCCGAAAATGCGATTCCGATCTTCTCGCCGATCGGAAGACTCCCTAGAATATTTCCCATTTCACCCGCCATCAGATTCGAATCGCGCAAATTTATATCAAGGCGATTCTACGCGCTCCGAGCTCACGCTCTCTTTCTCTTGTGTTCCAGTTGGCATGATCGCAGAATAGCTTGAAAGTTTGATCTACAGGGAATTGGAGCGACCATGATCGAAGACGTAAATGGACAATTGTTGCCCATCCTGCTGCCGGTACTCACCGAATCGAGTTCGGATCTGATACAGGTGGGGATCCTTTCGAGTGCCGCGGAACGGATTGCGATCGATCGCGCATCGAGCGGAAGATCGGCTTTCGATGAGGAAATCGCGTTGGAGCGGCGGGTCGACGAATCGCGAAAGAGCATTCTGCCAGCCGTTGCTGTTGCTCGGAAGACCGCAGCAAGCCAACCTTCCCTGATCAACTCCGGCGTTGTGGTCATGCTTCAAGATCCGCTTCTTGCCAGTGGTTTCCGCGAGCAATTCGATGCTTTGCTCGGCGTCTCGGACGGAGACTACGCCGGGCTCATGCTCGCGCTTTGCGATCAGACCGATCTGCAATTGCGACCCAGGAATTCCGGCGGCGATGAACTCCCCCCAGTTTCTGGGGGTGATGTGACTGGCTGCGACCTCATTGCGCTGGGATCGATGTTGGGCGGGGCAACCTGCGTCGTCGGTTGCGGTCCTTGCTGCGTGGTTGGCGTAGGCGGCGCGCTTATCTACGTTGGTACGTGCACCTAACCTGGCTCCTATCTGAGCTTCGGTTGTGGTACTGGTTCTCCCAGCGTCAACATCAGGCGGTTCGCATTGGCAAAGAATGCGGTGTAATTCAGGATGTCAAGAATTTCGATATCGGAGAGACCCAGATCTTTCAGTGGCTCCAGATCAGCGCCAGTCAGCGATTCCGGCTCGTTGGTTAATTTGGCCGACACGTCGACCACGGCGCGCTCGATCGGTGGCAGCTCGGCGTCGATTCCTTGATCCAGGAATCGGAGTGCCAGCGGGCGGTCCTTCAAATAGTTGGCTACATGCCGTGCATGTACCGAGGCACAAAAAAGGCAACCGTTGATGCGTGAGGCCGTGGTCGCACCCAGCTCCCGATAGCCCGCCAGCGTGACATCCTCATCGGCGTACACGTGCCGATGGACGAACGCACGCGCCTGCAACGAATCAAAATCGTTCGCAAGTACCAGCAGATAATCCGAAGCGTTCTTGCCCTCGACAAATATCTCGATCTCGTTTTTTCGCTCGGCGGAGAGATCGGTATCGACTGCGCGCGGGACCCATGGAACCCAGTCCAGGAAGTCGAGCGTGAATTGCTGTTCTGACATCATGATGCTCCCAAGGCGCGGAGTGCCGCAGTCAGGCGAACCTGATAAGAGACATACGCGACCACTTGCGAAAGCGCCACGATCGCCATCGGCGAAAGCCCCGCATCCGCCAGCGCTTCAATATCGGATTGCGTGC
This sequence comes from Thermomicrobiales bacterium, assembly GCA_038331435.1. Taxonomy (GTDB): domain Bacteria; phylum Chloroflexota; class Chloroflexia; order Thermomicrobiales; family UBA6265; genus JAMLHN01. The sequence continues at coordinate 3,118 of JBBQPB010000275.1, forward strand.
TTTCGACAGGGTGGGTCACGATTAAATCGACATGGCGCATGATCGCGGTGGTTCGCGGTTCGCCATCCCAGGCTTCGGCAGCGTTCCTGGCTTTGACGATGAATCCTTCGTCGACCTGGGACTTATCTGCCTGAGCAGAGTACCAATCGACCACCGCTCCATTGCCGGTGTGGGAAGCGGTGCGGATGGCGATGAGCCAGCGCTCCGCAGGCGATAGTGCTGCTGAAGAATCTGCTGCCGGCAGGACGACAGCGTCGTAGTAGTCCTGCATCTGGGCGGCGAGCTCCGGCTTTTGAGAGCGTAGATCTGATACCAAGCCAGCGGCTTTGACTCCCA
>JBBQPB010000276.1:0-3440 GCA_038331435.1 Thermomicrobiales bacterium
CAATCCGACAAACGAAAGCCCGGACGGGATGCGCTCCAGAATGCGCCGGTGTCTCAGAAGCACCGCATCGGGGATGTTGTTCATGCGCGCATGCGCCGCGATTCCTTGCTCAATGTCGAGCGAGCGCACCATGAGGTCGAGCGCTACCCCAGGCGGTACAACGGCGGTCATGACCAGCGTGCCGTCAACTTCGCGATAGCCCCGATCGGCCAGCCAAGGATCGACCTCAATCGGCGTGGTAAAGGAAAGCAGCCGGAAGATGACCGGCAAATGCTGAGATCGGTAAAGCGTCTCGATGGGCTCGATGGATTCCAGATTGCTCACGCCAGTCTGGGGATAGAGGAGTGAGGCGGAGTTGGCGCGCTTGGTGTATCCGTCAGAGAGACGGACCACCCAGCCGTCGAACAAGAGCTGCTGGGCAGCCGGCCACGCGCGCAGCGCGGCTTCTTCAATTCGTCGATGGTTGGTGATCTGGATGTCTGCCTCGAGCATGCGGTTCGGGCGCTCCGGTGAACGAGGGATCCATCTCGTGGTTCAAAAAGAAATTCGGATGGGATGCGTCGCCTATCGCTTGCGGGCGACAACATTCAGATAGGCGACTTCCTGATGTGTGCGAGCCGCTTCCGTGAGCTGCTGGCGGAGACGCTCGTCCTCAGGACCGAGATCGAGCGAGCGCGCCCGGAGGCGGTCCATGGTGGCAGTGACCTGGTCCCAGTCTCGGGTGGTCGAGCGGCCGGCATAGATCACCTCGAAGCCGGCGCCATCGATGGCCGCCAGATAATCGTCCTCGGCATGCAACTTCTGGCCGAACACCATTTTCATCAGGTCTGACGGTGTGCCGGGTGAGATCAAGTCGCCAGTGATGATGACGCCCTGCGGTTTGAGCCAACGATTTGCCGCCGTGAGCCCGCCCTCGAAACCGCCGGGGATGGTGTCGCTCAATCCGCCGCCCAGCCCGAGTACCAGGTCGAAGTCGCTTTGCGGATAGGACTCGACGGCTTTTTCGCCGGTTACGGCCTGGAAATCGATCTGTTTGGACAATCCGCGGTTGTTGGCGAGCTGCCGACCAAACGCCAGGTAGGCTGGATAATCGTCGAACCCATAGACCGACGCGCCGAAGGCCTCAGCGATGTCGACTGCCGAGGAGCCAATGCCGCACTGAACGTCCAGCACGCGGGCACCCTGGGGTATCCCGGCGATGAGCGCATAGGCGATGAGGGTGCGACGTCCACCGGGAGATTGATAGTAGTCGTCCGGCGAGAGCTGAGCGAGGAGCTGTTCGAGCGATCGAGTCGTGTTCTTGGCGGTCATCGTTCCTCACCCACTCAGGGTCGTTGCAAGATCGAGCATATCGGCGACGACACCCGCGGCCGTCACTGCCGCACCGGCTCCCGGGCCAGTGATGTTGATCGGATTGGCTGCATAGCGTTTCGACGTGATGGTGATGATGTTCTCCGGTCCGGTCAGCGAGCCGAGTACTGCATCGAGCGAGATCTCGCGCATTCCAACCGAGATCGGTTGATTGGAGGCGACTGTTGCCACGTATTTGAGACGAGCTCCCTTTGCTCGCGCAGTCTCAGCGCGTCTGCCGATTTCGGCATCGACTTGCGAAATACCCGCCATAAAGTCGTCCACGCTGCCATCGCGCAGCGTTTCCGGCACGAGACTTTCGATTTCGATCCGATCCAGCTCAATCGGGATGCCGATGGTGCGAGCGAGGATGAGCGCTTTGCGTGCCACATCGAGCCCGCTGAGATCGTCGCGTGGGTCGGGCTCGGTGAAGCCAGCGGCTTTGGCGTCGACCACCGATTGCGAGAACGGTTTGCCAGCATCCAGGTCGGCAAAAATGGATCCGAGCGTTCCGGATAGCGCGCCGACGACCTGAGTGACTACGTCGCCAGTGGCGATCAGCGAGCGCAGGGTGGAGATGACAGGAAGTCCGGCGCCGCAGGTGGTTTCGTAGCGCATCCGGCCACCGAAGCCGGACTCAGACCAGAGCAGCTCGGCGTTCAGATTGGTCGCAGGCAGCGCCAATGGTGCTTTGTTAGAAAGCACGACGCCACCACCATTGGAGAGATTCATGCCCAGCAACTCGGCAGTCTTGCTACCGGCGGCGGTGTCGATCGCGATCACCGGACCAAAGGGTTGCGTGAGCGTCAGCGCTTCGGTGGCGGAACGCTTCGTCCAGCCAAAGGCTTCCGGCAGGTTTGCGATTCGGCCACCCGATCTCCGGTGCCTGACGAAGGCGGCCAGCTCGTTGTTCGCGTAGCCGCCAGCTTCGTCACAGCACACCCCGCCGGTGGAATCGATCAACGCGCGCACGACGACGCGCATGCCATATTTCTGCTCCCAGGTTGCTCGTTGCTCCGAGATTTGCTCGATGACCGATTGACCGATGAGTCCCAGACCGATCTGGGCGATTACGACATTAGTCATCGGCAGGGTGCTCCTTCGCCTCGGGTTGATCGGGCGTTTCCAGCGTGGACCGCACGTCCTGAACCATTTCGGCCAGACTGCGACGAGTGGCGGCAAAACGTTCGGCGAGATTGCTCATGTCCGTGCGGGTCTTGCGCGGACGGCGCATAGCGGGTAGCGAGGGTCGTGTTGGGAGGCTGGAGAGATCGACCTGCGGAAGCGATGGACGCGCCGGCAGCGACGACAAATCGACCTGTGGCAAGGATGGCAGATTCGGCAGCCCTAGTTGGTGAAGTTCCAGCCGCCCGCGCAGCTCTTCGATCGAGCGTCCCAGCGATTGCTGAATCTCGTGCAACTGCGCGATTTCAATATTGAGGGCTTCCCGGCCTGCAGGCGTCGCGAGCCCAAGGTGTCGCAGCTTGCGGCTCCGTTCGTCGAGCAGCCGGCGTTGCCCGATGCCGTTGAGCTCGGCCAGCGCATGGACGATGGTGAGGCGGAGTTGTTGAGCGGTACCTTCCAGATCTGTTTGCGCGCTCCCGGCGGGTTCCGGCACCACCCCGTCGACGATTCCGAGACGCAAGCACTCGCGCGCTGCCCAATAGCCGGACTGGGCGCTCGATGACAACCCCGGTTGCGCGGGTCGGTCGAATCCTCCGGTCGAGAAGAGCGCGTGTTCGAGCATATAGACCCGATCGGCAATGGTGAGCGCCATGGATCCTGGACCCGACGCAACTCCAGTGACGACCGATACCGTGGGGACAGGGAGCGAGACAGCCACCCGCATGAGCTGCCCGATCGCATTGGAGAGCGCGGCGCCTTCGATGGCGGAAACCTGCGCCAGCCCCGGCGAATCGATCAGAGATACGATCGGGCACTCGAGCTGACCGGCGAGACGATACAGGCGGACAATGGTGCGGAAGCCCTCGGCGCTCAATGGCGCGCGGCGGATGCCAATCAGGCCGACGGTAACGCCTTCGATCTGCCCGATACCCGCGATCAGGTTCGGATCGGAAGTTCCGGAGCGG
>JBBQPB010000277.1:0-3368 GCA_038331435.1 Thermomicrobiales bacterium
CAGGGACATCGACGCCGTCATGGCGCTGATGACTGAGGATTGCCTCTTCGAAAACACCTCTCCGTTTCCAGACGGGGAGGTGTTGCGCGGTCAGGAGTCGGTGCGCGCCTTCTGGACTGAGCTTGCCAAAACCCCCGGCATGCGCTTCGACACGGAAGAAACAGTGGTCGCCGGCGACCGGGTTACCACGCTCTGGCGCTACTCCTGGACCAACGACGATGGAAGCCAAGGGCATATTCGCGGCATCGACCTCTTCAAAGTCCGCGATGGCAAAGTGGCCGAGAAGCTGTCGTACGTCAAGGGGTAGGCGAGGCAATCAGCGGATCGCCGGTGCGAACCGATTCGATAACCGCCTCGGCCGCCGCAATCACGACGTCCGGACGCTGTATCTGGATGTAGTGGCTGCTGTCCGCGACGACTTCGTGCGGCGTTCCCGGCAAGAGCATCGCCAGCTCGTTTTGCGCAGCGACCCAGGCCGCTTCGAACTCTTCCACGGTGAATCCTGGAGTATTGTCTTCGAGCCCGAAAGGCATTCCTTTGGAGAGGACGAAATACGGAACGCTTGGAAGCGGCGTGGTGGCGGCAGCGGACCGCATGGCGTTCGATGCCTGGACGAAATCGATCGTTTCATATTCTGTATAGTTCGCCAGAATGTCGGGAATTGCTGATGCGTACTCGGAATAGGCGGCGAATGCTTCGGCCGGCATGTTTGACTCGACGAACTCGGAGAGCGCGTCGACCAATACCAGCCCGGCGATGTCCTCTGGGTAGGTCGCGGCGTAGAGGCGGGCCAGTAGGCCGCCCATCGAGTGAGCCACGAGTACAACCGGATCGTCGTTCGCGATCAAAAGTCGCAGCTCCCGAAGCTCAGCTACCACGTCCTCAGCCGTTCGGGGCACCGGCACCGCATCGCTTCGGCTGGGGAGTTGCTCACCGTCCAGCACCGACATGGTGCCGGGACGATCGTAGGTGCAAACGCGCGTCGATCGGGAAATGGCGGGAAACACCGCGTTCTCCGGCGACCCAGAGCCGATCAGGTCGTCAGTCCAGACATCTGCTCGACTTCGATACCCCGAGATGAGCAACACCGTGGGCGAGTCGGCTCCGGCACACTCGACATAGAGTGAGCGTCCACCTTGGAGTTGCACCAAACCGGTGAATTCTCCCTGGAGATTGGCCGCATCAACTATCGCCTCAGGTGTGCCAGCCTTCACGGGAACGATGCCCATCGCAGCCATCAGTACAACGAGAAGGGTGAAGCGAGCTGCGATATGCATGTGGATTCTCCCAGAGTGAACGCTGGCAAGGACAAGTGAGCCGTCCTAGCAGACCGGGGTTAGCTTAGAGCCACAGTGAACCCGGCTCTAACGGCCAGTGGTCGACATCGAGCGGGCCGGTTCCAAGATCTCCTTTGCGGCCATCTCGACGATCGCCGGATCGCTGAGATTCCCGAAGTTGAGGATGACCTGGTCGATGCCGAGCGACGCCTGGTACTCGATCGCTTCGAGCACCGGTTTCGCGGAGCCGGGATCCCCGATGGTCAGCGTTGCTGAAGAGAGGGTAGTCTTCTCGATTTCGATTTGATCGCGTCCGAGACTGGCGCAGTGCTCCTTGAGCACGTCGAGCTTGTGCGGCAGCTCGGGGGATGGGAGGAAGTTGCAGGGCGGCGACAAAGCTAATGGGTTTGTACCAATCCAGCACCGCGACTTCGCCTGGGTAGTTACACGATCCTTGGAACAAATGCTCCATGATCCAGGGCTTCCCGGCCTGAATTGTCAGTCTCGCAATCTGGCGGTCTCGCGCGCCGTCCTCGAGGGAGCGTTCGAACTGATCGATGCGCTCACTCGTCCGACCCGCTGGCTCGGTTTCGGGCGACACGCCGAATCCCGACGACTTCGAGCGATAGCGGGACATATTCGTTGCTACAGTGACCTAGCTCGTTGCGCGGGAGTGGTTCCCGCTCCTCCTTCGGTACTAACCGGCAGCGCCGATAGTACGAGGTGTGATCAAATGCCGAAGAATGGAATTCAATGCATTCGCCTGTGTGCGAAGGGAGAGCAATGAGCGTGGTTTCTGCAAACGATCGGATTGGTGTGGCGATCTTCGGCGCTGGAAATGTTTCCAGCGGGCATCTCGACGCCTATCTGCACAATCCACGATGCAAGGTTGTTGCGATTGGCAGCCGCACCAAGTCGGGGGCCGCAGCAAAGGCGCGCGAGGTCGGCATCGATCCCGCCGCCATCGGCATCTACGACACAATCGAGGAGCTGCTCAGCGATCCTAATGTGGATGCGCTTTCGATCACCACGCCGCACGATCGGCACGCGTCCGATGTGATCGCCGCAGCGCACGCCGGCAAGCATTGTCTGGTGGAGAAGCCGATCGCGGTTTCGCTCGACGAGCTGGAAGCTATGGACGCGGCCGTCACGGAGGCGGGCATTCGCACGGTTTGCGGCTTCGTGCTGCGGTTCAATCCGGCCACCCTGGCGACCAAGGCGCTCATCGATCAGGGGATGCTCGGCGATGTGCTCTACGTGCAAACCGACTATTGGCACAACCCAGAGCAGAGTGGCTATCCGGGGTCGGAAAACTATCTGCAGAAGATGGACGCCAGCGCCATGACGCTGGGCGGTTGTCATGCGCTCGATCTGGCGCGCTATCTTATGGGGAGCGACATCGTCGAGGTCAGCGCTTTCGGGTTCACCGGAACTGAGCATGTGAAGCACTTCCCGGGCCAGACGGCAATCGTCCGTTTTGCCAATGGCAAAGCTGGAAAAGTCTCGGCCGCAGTCGAGCAGTGGATGCCATATCAATTCAATGTCGATGTGCTTGGCACTGACGGCGGTCTGCGCGACAACCGGTTCTTCAGCCGTAAGTTGCCTGGAGTGACCGGTTGGATCGAATTCCCGACCTTGCTGCCGAACAGTGGCGCCGTGAGCCATCATCCGTTTCAGGGCGAGGTGGATCACTTTCTCGACTGCATCATCGCAGGGAAAGAAAGCCATGTGAATGTGCACGACGGAGTCAATACCCACCGAGCATTGTTCGCCATCGACCAGTCATGCGCCGAAGGTGGTGCGACGATCGCGGTGTAGTCTGTCCCCTGTTCCCTGAGTGCGCGGAAAACTTCCGCGCTGTACCGGCAACCCTCTGAACGCCGAGTCGTTCCGGCTGCGAGATCGGTGAGGATAGGGAAGCCGGTAAGAATGCCCATCGTGCGAGAATGGAACCAGAGGACGGCTCGATCCTGAGCCGCACATGGAACAGGATGTGACTATGACGTTCACGCTCTCGTATGACACGGGCAATCCGCTCAAAGCCGAAGCGGATGCACTTATTTTGCCAATTCGCACCGACGCTTCCGGAGA
>JBBQPB010000278.1:0-3356 GCA_038331435.1 Thermomicrobiales bacterium
CTGGACGCGAACGTCGCGAACCTGCGTGCGGCCGTGACTTGGCTGGCAACTGGGGAACACGGTGATGCGGAAGCGTCATTGCGTCTGGCGACGGAGCTGTACGAGTTCTTCGATGTGCGTAACCATCAGCCAGAGGCGAAAGCACTTCTCGCTCTTGCCCTCGAGACAGCACCTACGGCTCCCACACGTATGCGCGCACGAGCCCTCGCTCAATTGGGGAATCTCTGGCTAACCAACTACGAGCAGGCAGAAACGTTCTATCACCGCAGTATCGAAGTGATGGCTGCAAGCGAGGAAGACGGTTGGCAACCCGCTGCATTGTTCGGAATGGCAGCCGTCGCGAAATTGCGTGGCGACTATGAAGCTGCGCTCGCAATTGTGCGCGACCTGCTGCATCGGTCCAGCGAAACCGGCGATGCGATAGCAAGGGCTCAAAGCCTGCTCGATCTGGGTCACGTACTGCAGCAGAGCGGGAGAAGCGAAGAAGCGCTCTCCTACCTCAGCGAGTCGCTGCAAATATGCGAGCAGACCGGCGACATCATCGGGGTAGCCTGGGCACGAAAGATGCAAGCCCTGGCCTTACTCGACCAAGGGTGCACCGATGAGTCGGAACTGCTATTGACTCAGGCTATTGCGACGTTCGAGCACGTTGGTGAAGCGATTTCGGCGACGTTCTGTCGTATTGATCTGGTGCGAGTGCTTCTCATCGCTGATCCAGTGCGTGTCCCAGAGCTCCTCTCGCAGGCGATCGCAGAGATCCAGCCGGTAGCGGATGTGTTTATCGCATCGGACTTGATCGATACGGGGGCCGCCGTTCTGCTGAAGAACGGCGATGCCGTGACTGCGCTCGAACTCCTCGGCACGACCGATGCCTGGCGTCGTGCCACGGGCACGGCACTTTCTCCCTCACTCACTTTAATGATCGACGAGATCAGATCATCCGCAACGGTGCAACTCGGACAGCGTGCGGCGACCGCAGCCTCGATCCGTGGTGAACGCCGATCCCTCCGTGAGGCACTGTCCCGCCTTCAGGTCAGTATCGTCTCGTGTGACGATGTGACGGCCATCGGGCCGCCTACAACGGCAATGGTTTGACATTCTCCTGCTACGCTACCGTCCGTAACATCGAGAGGCCGCACAGGGTCCTCCGCCGTCAACGGAATAATCAGCGTTGAACCAGCTCCAGCACGTTGCCGGACCGCAGGCCAGGAGCCCCGGCCCTTCTCCGAGTAAGACAACATCGACCTGGGGAGTCATCGTCTGGTCAAACGCCACAATCCAGACCGAACTCGTCATCGCGCTGAGCCGCACATAGACCCCGTCCGTATAGGAATCATCGACCACCAATCCCCAATTCGCAGCAACGGTCTCCTGCGCCGGGCCATCAGCCCGAGAAAAGTGCAGATCCCCGCCGCAGGAGACAACAGCCACTGGGCCATCGACTGCTGCCACACGCCCATCTTCTCCCATGATCTTGAGGGAGGAACCCGAGGGCATTTGCCACCGACCCCACATCATGGCATCGGCGGGATCGACGCTATCCGTCTGGAGGAGAGGCTCGCTCAAGAGCAACGGATCCGGGGTGAGCAATTGCGTTCCCGCAGGAATGGACTGCGGCGCCGGCGTCGGATATGGCGTTCCCACCGGACGAACGACCTGTCCTGGAACCGGCGCACCATCGGACGACGGAATCGGCGTTGGGAGTGGCGCAACGAGTTGCGGTCCCGGAGGCACTGGTGCAACCGGACTGCAAAAGGCGCTGAGATCAACTACCGTAACTGCGGGTGGCTTTGGCCGATTGGTGCCTTGTGCGGAAATATCCGTTGTCAGCGCTCCAAAACTCCCCCCGATGACCAGAACCAATGCCAGCCACCCGATGGCCGCCGGTTTCCAGATGCACCGTTGCATCGAATCACTCCCTTTCAACAAATATCATGGGCCAGAGTAGTCGCAAGACTCGATCTCGCGACCGCTCATGCGCAACTCTTTCAAACTGTTTGGCTGTCGGCAGTAAATGCGATGGCAGAGGTGCTGTCAACCGGGGTTTTGGGCGAAGTTGCGAATGAGCCCGAGGTCCAGAGTCCGATCGAAGGCCCTGGTTCACGTGTCAAGAGCTGGCAACCAACTTCTGACTGCCGCCTGCTAGCCCACACTCCGGTTGAAGCGTTCGATGGCGGACATGAGCTCGTCGAGTACGGCTTCCTGATCGGCGGGGTCGCTGCCAATGACGCAGCCGCGAATATGGTCTTCCAGCACGAGCAGGCCGGTGGCGCGCAGTCCGGCAACGATGGCCGAGATCTGCGTGAGAACATCGACGCAATATTTGTCCTCTTCCACCATCTTGTGCACCCCGCGCACCTGCCCCTCCAGGCGTTTCAAGCGGGCGAGGATCTTCGCCTTATCCATTTCATAGGAGGCGGTGTGATGATGCTGTTCGGCAAGCTCGTGTTCGTCGGCGAATTGGTTCATGAGAATGGCTGATCCTGTGGTCGATGTCGGCGGGTCGTGAGACGCTCTCGCTGAGGATGCCCCAATCCGGGATAGAATACGTTGTGCCGCCGGGACACCGTCCCATTTGTGCCAATCGACGTCATACACCGCGCCGGGAGCGCGCCGCCACTGCATTGACGCAGAGACGACACGCACATTCCGCCCAACCCGACGGATGGAGAAACGCCGCTTGAGTCGCGTCAGTCGATTCTCATCGGTTCTCAGATGAACGCCACGCTTGCCCTCTTGCTGGCAGCACTCTTGGCTGCGCCCCTGACCGCGGCGTTCGGTACCGCGCGCCCGTCGCTCACCCGGCCGATGGCCATCATCACCACCGCCATCGCATTTCTGGCCGCGCTCTACAACGCCTTCCGTCCCGGACCGGCCATCGACAAGACATGGGCCCCGGCCTGGAACATGCGGTTGCATTTCGAGGCCGACGGAATTGCGGTGCTCTTCGCGCTGCTGGCAACCGGCATCGGACTGGCGGTCGTGATCTATTCCAGCGAATACATCCCCCTTCATCTCCATCACGAGCACCGGCCGGAGAAGGATCAGACCCGCTTTTTCGCCTTCATCCTGCTCTTTATGGGCGCGATGACCGGACTGGTGATGGCGCAGGATCTGATGCTCATGTTCCTTTTCTGGGATCTGACCGCCATCGCCTCGTACTACCTGATCGGGTTCGATTCGCAACGGCGCGATGCGCGGGTCTCCGCGTTCATGGCGCTGATCGTGACCGGTATCAGCGCGGTCGGTTTCCTCATCGGCGCGTTGATGCTCGATGCGGAATTCGGCTCGTTCCAGCTTCCAACCCTGATCGAGACGATCGTTCCCAACCGCGAATTCGATATTGCTATCGTGCT
>JBBQPB010000279.1:0-3334 GCA_038331435.1 Thermomicrobiales bacterium
CCACTGGGACCACCACGGTTCCGGCAACCGGCGTGGGGAGCACGGCGACAAGTTCGAGCATCTCTCTGCTCATGCTGGCCGTCGCTGCCTTTGGCTTCCTGTTCGTTGGTAGTGCGGTGCGCCGCAGCGCTCCGGTGCCGATCCGGGTTCGCTAGAACCCTCGAACCTCTTACGAATCCGTAGCGGCCTGGCATTTCTGCCGGGCCGTGTCGGGTTCGCTCGGTGTTGCCTGCCGGCCGCCGGCTAAGAGCGCGATGCCAGCAGCTCCATGGCAGCGTCAAGATCGAACGCCCCCGGTTTGTGAGCGAAATAGCCAGGCAGCGGAACGAACTCGACATCGTGATAGCCAAACGCAGCAGGACCAACAGAGCGCATGGCTGCTTCGGACTTGAGTGCTTCCGGTGCGGGGATGCCCAGCACCTCGATACGCAATCCGTAGCGCAGCAGCTCGGTCGTGATCGGTTCGGCGGTTTCGGCGTCGATGATGCAGATGAGATCGGGCACGATTGCCAGCACCTTGCGCTTCCCGTTGCGGGCAATCAGGTTTTCGTTCTGGAAGTCGATGCTCAGCGTGTCGCCCTCGCTCGGCCCCATCCCTTCGATGCGCAGCACGCCGCGAGCAAAACCGCCGACGAGCCGCCGGTCGACATCCACGATTTTGCCCCGGAAGAGTCGCTGCCCTCCAGTCACACCGAGTACCGCTTCGACGGTGTCTGCATGTTCAGCACGTGCCTTCAGCACCGCATCGCCGATCTCAATGGCCAGCGTAATGGTGTCGCGAATGAGGGTTCGCTTCAATTCCCAGCCAGACATGGCCGGTCCGGCCGCGCCGGCAGAGCCGCCCATTTGAATGGTGACGGTCCGGGCGTAGCGCTCCAAAGTCGCCGGGTCGTTGAGTTTATCGAAAATCGCCACGTGGCCCCGCGGATCGGAGATGACGGCAGGTGTCGGGTGGATGCCGTAGATCATGAACGTGTCCATTTGCAACTCGGGGAAGGCTCGTCCCATGCCGTCGCCATCGACGACTGGAAGATTCGCCTGCGCAGCCACGATCATGGGCGACATGCTATTCGAACCGCCGATCTCGGCGCAGGTGACATGCGTGATCGTGCGTCCCAGGTGCGTTTCCAGCGCACGAAGCGAGACCAGGAATTCTTCTCCCTGCTTGGGGCGCTCGTTACTGACGACCGGAGCGCCAATTGATCCGACCGTGGTGACCAGCGCGTCGTCGGGCACATCGGAAGCGGGGATCACCTCAATGGTTTTGCCCTGATCTAGGAGCTGCCGAGCCTGGAGTTTGCCCAGGTACGGGTTCCCTCCTCCGCCGGTGCCAAGAATTCCGGCGCCGATCGCCAGCCGTTCGAGATCGTCACGGTTGATGATTCTGGGCACAAGCCTTCCGTTCTGGTGTGAGGCGAATACGGGCGGTGACACCCTCAAATGCGGCAAGCATAGCAACCGATCGATAGTGCACCATTGGAGCATCATGGGAACTGGCGCGCTGTATTGTCAAAACTGTGGAGGATTCACCGAGGAGCGACTGGTCGATAGCCGGCAGCGACCGGTGTGCCAGTCGTGCGGCGCGGTGACCTATCTCGACCCGAAGCTGGCGGTTGCCGTTGTGCTGCAACGGGATGGAAACGTGCTGCTCGGCCGGCGCGGACCGGGAGCGCGAGCGGCTGGCAAATGGAGCTTTCCGGCCGGGTTCGTGGAACGGGGAGAGCCAGTGGAAGCGGCAGCCGTTCGCGAGGTGCGGGAAGAAACGGGGTTCGAAATCGCGCTCGGCCCGTTGTTCGGGCTGATTTCCACACTGGGAGAGACCGTCGTGCTCGCGGTGTTTACGGGGTCGATTCTCTTCGGTGACGAACAACCCAATGACGATCTGACCGAGCTCGGGTGGTTTGCGCCGGACACTCTCCCTGAACTGGCATTTCCGCATGACCGGGAGATTATCGATCGGCTCCAATCCGAGGCGGGCTGACGGTGCGTGGAGACTCTGCGCCGGCCAGGGCGGGAGAGCGTGCTACACTGCCAAACTTGAGTATTTCCGCCGGTTTTGTGCCGGTTAGGGAGAGGAACCAATGCAGCTTACTGGTGAACACACGTTCGACGCCCCGCGCCAGGTGGTCTGGGATTCCCTGATGGACCCGGCCGTTCTTGAGGGTTGCCTGCCAGGCGCCGAGGGGATGACCGAGATTGGCCCCGATGAGTACACTGCCGAAATGAAGGTCGGGATCGCGATGATCAAGGGCACCTTCAGCGGCAAGGTGAAGATCACTGACAAGGTCGAGCCGTCGTCCTACACCATGGAAGTGGAGGGGAGCGGTAAGCAGGGTCAGATCTCCGCCGTTGGCACATTGGAGCTGACTGAGCAGGACGGCAAAACGACGGTCAAATACTCCGGCGACGCGAATATCCGCGGCACGATTGCCCGTGTCGGGGCGCGAATGATCCAGCCAGCCGCGCGGCAGATCGTCGGCCAGTTCTTTGGTTGCCTCGAATCGAAGGCAACTCAGGCCAAGTAGCGTCGTCGCTTCGACGACCGGAAGCAATGCATGCCGGATAGTCTGTACTCGCTGATAAACCTCGTGTTCAATGCGCTGACCCTCCTCCTCGTAGGTCGGGCGCTGCTCTCCTGGTTCGACCCTGGCATGCGTTCGTCTGTGGGACGGATTCTGGTCAGCATCACCGAACCCATTCTGGGTCCGATCAGGCGTTTGCTCCCTGCCATGGGAGGGTTGGACCTCTCACCGATTATTGCCATCATCGGATTGCAATTTATTCGGCAATTCATCTTCAACCAGATCCTCTGAGACGATCGCAAAACCGGGGCATGAGCCCCGGTCTTGTATTTCCGCGTCGTTTTTTACGAGCCACCGGGAGGAACCATGACCGCGGTCGACTGGCGTGCCTATTTTGCCGAGCAGGAAGCCGACAACCTTGATGAGCTTTATGACCTGCTGCGCATTCCGAGCATCAGCGCGCTTTCGGCCAATGCCGGAGACGTGCGTAAGGCAGCCGAATGGGTAGCGGCGCGCATGAAGAAATCGGGTATTCCCCAGGTGGAAATACTGGAAACTGGCGGGCATCCGCTGGTCTACGGCAGGTGGCAGGTCGACGAGAGCAAACCCACCGCGCTCATCTATGCGCATTACGATGTGCAACCGCCCGATCCGCTCGACCTCTGGACGACCCCGCCTTTCGAACCGACCGTGCGCGACGGCAAGATCTACGCCCGCGGCTCGGGCGACGATAAGGCAGGGCTTTTCATCACCCTCCTGGCGGTCGAAGCGTTCGCGAAGAAGCATGGCCAGCCGCCGATCAATCTGGTCTT
>JBBQPB010000280.1:0-3326 GCA_038331435.1 Thermomicrobiales bacterium
GCGTCATCTGGTTGAAAACGCGTTTCTTCATCTCAAGAGATGGCGCGGCATCGCAACCCGATAGGCCAAACACTCCGCCTCGTTCCTCGCCGCCGTGCACATCAGATGCATCGCACTCTGGGCAAACATCTCGTGACGACAGTATCTAGTACCTATGGAGTTAGCCAGAGAAGGGATCGGTTGATTGATGGGACAGGGGAACTGTGCTAGGGTGAATACTCAATGCAACGGATATGTGACAAGCCATCGTATTCTCGGGTGCTGGTCCTTATATGGGCGTCCCTATGGATGTTCGCCGCGCCATTGGTCCATATCCATCCAGAGGCCGACCATCGCCATGGGGCGGAAGACCACAGGCATGGGGGAACAGTCCATACTGTTTTTTCCCCGGACCTGGATTGTGAGTTCTCGGTCTATGACCATGCCTCGATCGCAGACGGCGAATCCCGCTGTACGCTTCATCTGATTCCGCAACCTCTCCATGGGTCCGAGCACTTCGAAATCAAGTTTGTTCTCGCGTCTTCTGCCGAGCCGCAAGTCGGCAAAGGCACCGTGCTGGATGTGGCCGCACATTCCTTCCATGCGCACCCGCCCACGAGACCTTATGCCGTGTGGCAGCCGCACCCCAGTCCTTCTCTGACCAATCTTCTCCTCACGACCAGTCTTTCCTCCCGCGCTCCCCCTCTCGTTTGATCGCGTCTGTTCATATCTCATAACGCTTCGATCTATTTTGTCGGCCTTCATGTCCGTCTCGTATTATGACGGAGGCGAGTGGCCATGGACGCCGATGGGGGAGGCCCAATATGAAGCCTGCAAGCATCTGTACGATCACCGTCTTGCTTGGGTGGGTGATCGTGACCACACCTATTCCGGCAGGTTATGCAACCGAACTCAGCTCGTCCGAATACACACTCGACCAAGTTATACAACTTGCGCTCCAACACAATCCCATGATGAGCGGGGCGGAAGCAGTCCTTGAGCAAAGTCAGGGCCAGCGCGTTACGGCAGGCGCCTACCTGAACCCCACGATCACGGGTTTGACTGGCCGCGGGTCGATTCGAGATCCCAGCACCGGGGTCTCCATCACCGAACGGACGATCACCGTGGAGCAACCATTCGAGTGGCTGGGAAAACGCGCAGCTCGACAACGTGCGGCCGACGCGGGATTGGCTGGTGCCCTCGCCGGCATGGACGAAACAAAAGTGATGGTCATGGCTGATGTCAAAGGGGCGTTTTTCCAATTGCTCTTCGCGCAACAAGAGGCGCAGCTTGGGAAGGAAAACCTGAAGACGGTCGAAGATCTGGTGAGATTAGTGCATGCGCGTGTCAGCACGCGGGAGGCGCCGAAATTCGAGTTGGTCAAGGCGACCGTCGAACTCCAGAAATCCAAGAAAGATCTGGCGAGAGCGGACAATGCGCTGCTCGTGGCCCGCACCAAACTCAATACGGTCACGGGCAAGGCCCTGGGGGAGGGATTTGCCATCCAAGGAGATTTTGAAACGGTGAGGTCGGGGCTGGACCTTGGCCTGCTGACAGCGCAGGCGCTCGAACGGCATCCCATACTTCGCCGACAGCAGCACGTGGTTGAGCAAGCCGAATTTACGATCGAACAGGAACGGGCATCGCGCATGCCGAACGTGGCGGTGATGGGCCAGTATCATCGGGAAGCTGGCGATGAATCCATCGTAGCAGGGCTGAGCGTGCCGCTGCCCATTTGGTATCGCCGACAGGGAGAAATCGGTACGGCGATGGGAGCGCATCGACGGGCGCAAGCCGAGCGGGCGCAGGTGCAGCAGGAACTGGAGCAGACCATCACGCAGCATTTTCAGGAGGTGCGGACTGCGCAAGTACAGATCCAGGTTTTCGAACAAGGACTCCTGTTTCAAGCTAAAGAAGCGCTCGACATCGCCCAGTTCAGTTTTCGCCATGGCGTGGCGAGTTTGCTCGAAGTCATCGATGCGCAGCGCGTGTACCGCCAGACCTTGCTCGAATATGCCCAGGCACGAGCCGATCATTCCATTGCGCTGGCCCGATTGGAACGGGCGGTGGGAGGGTTGCCATGAGCATTTGCTTCGTGATGCCTTCGTTATTGAGTCCTCTACGGGTCGCCCTGGTGCTCTTGGTCGCCCTCATGCAACTGTCGTGTGAGTCGAAGCAAGAAGACGCGCCGAAGCCGCCCGCCCCGGCGGCCACATCGTCTGCTGAGTTCGGTGTCCTCGAATTGCCGGAGGGGAGCACGACCCTCATGCGTCTCCAAACAGATCGCGTTGCGCTCCGTCCGATCCGGACGGTCCTTAAGGCCCAGGCGGGGAAGATCCTGCCCAACGAGAATCGATTAGCACATCTCAGCGCGCGAGTCCCAGGCCGTATCGTGGCTGTCTACGCCAACCTTGGCGACCGCGTGAAGAAAGGCGACCGGCTTCTCCTGCTCGATAGCCTTGTCTTTGGGGAAGCCCAGCTGGTCTATCGCAAAGCGAGGACTACGCTGCGCGTGACAGAAAAGGCGCTCGAACGGGCCACAGCGCTGCTGGATCGCGGCGCTATCGGCGCGGGTGAGCAGCAACGGCGCGACGCCGACCATGAGCACGCGCGAGCCGTTCTCGACGAAGCGGAAGAAACTCTGCATTTACTCGGCATGACGGAGAGGGAGATCCAGCGGCTGGCTGCCAAGACATTGCCCCATGCAGAGGTCGCGCAAGTCTCCCTGCGAGCCTCCTTTACCGGCGAAGTGATCGAGCGGAACGCGACCATCGGCGAAGTCGTCGACTCCAATACGATGTTGTTCACGGTGGCGGATCTCTCGACCGTCTGGGTGCGCGCCGATTTCCCGGAGCAACAGGCCGGTCGGTTAAAGACCGGGCTCACCCTCGAAGTGCGGGTGTCGGCCTATCCGGGTACGATGTTTCACGGCGCCATTACCTATGTGGGCGCAGTGATCGACCCCACGACACGGACCGTGATGGCGCGTGCCGATGTGGCCAACCCTGACGGCCAGTTGCGGCCTGAGATGTTCGCCGAGGTCAGTGTGGTTACAGACGAGCAAGCCGTCTTGAGCGTGCCGCGCACAGCGGTGCAGCAGGTGGGCAGCCAGACGGTTGTCTTTGTGGTGCGGGGACCGCGCCGGTTCGAATCCCGTGAAGTGACTCTTGGCCAGGCCTCACGCGAGTATATCCAGGTGGTAACCGGACTGGATGCGGGAGACGAAGTGGTGACGCAAGGCAGTTATTCCCTGAAGTCAGAGTTGCTCCGTGAGCAGATGCCGACGGGAGGCCCGCTATGATCGAACGGCTGATCCGTGGCGCCTTGGAGCAACGGCTTGTCGTACT
>JBBQPB010000281.1:0-3309 GCA_038331435.1 Thermomicrobiales bacterium
TCACCCCCAGCTCCAGCAACATCGTTACAACCAGTTGCTCATCCAGCCGATCACTCGCTCCAGATAATCCTTGCGGTGTGCCGGATAGCCGGTGCGGGTGACTGAGGCGTGCGAGCCATTTGGATAGCGCACGAATTCCACTTCCGCGCCGTTCTGCTGCAGCGTGATGAAGAGTTGCTCTCCCTGGCTGATCGGCACCCGGTCGTCCGCCTCACCATGCACGATCAGCACGGGCGGCGTCTTCCGGTCGCTGGTCAGATAGGTCAGCGGAGAGCGGAAGCGGTATTCCTCCGGATTCTCGTCGGGTTTGGCTCCCATTTGCATGGGCCCAAAGAGGTAACCGATGTCGGCGGTGCCATAAAACGAGACCAGATCGACCACTGGCGCACCGATCACCGCCGCTTTGAACCGGTCGGTATGCCCGATGATCCAGCTCGACATGAATCCACCGTAGGAATAGCCGTAGACGCCGAGCCGGTTTTCGTCGATCCAGGGCAGCTCGATTGCTTTGTCGACCACCGCCATCAGATCGAGATAGTCCTCGCCACCCCAATCGTTGCGCACTTGACTGGTAAAGTCGCGGCCGTACGAGCCCGATCCGCGCGGGTTCGCATAGACCACCACGAATCCCGCGCCCGCAAGCGCCTGCGGCACCGGCATGAACCCCGGTCCGTACCAGCTATTCGGACCTCCATGGATATCGAGCACCATGGGATAGGTCGAATTCGGATCGAATCCCGGCGGCTTGAGGATCCACGCGTCGATCTCGTACCCGTTCCGCTCGATGCTGAACGTCTCCCAACCGGCCATCGGCGACTTGGCAAGCAATTCGGAGTTCGGATCGATGATCGCAGTCGATGTCGTCGGATCGTGTGTATTCCGGACGATCTGCCCGACGCTTTCCAGCGAGTTGGCTGCCTGATAAACCGCCCCGGACGTGCGATCGAGGCTCAATCCACCATGCACCGCGCGATAATCTTGCGCGAGCTCCAGCGTGCGCGTCTCGATATCGAATCGGTAAAGCCCACTCGCTCCACCTCGGAATGCCGAAAGCAGCACCGTTTCCGCATCCAGCCAGATCGGTTGCGATGGCGGTGAGACGGTCGGGAACCCGGCATCAGGTTGCACTGGAAGATCGTCCGTCAGTCGCTCGATCGTCCCGCTGGAAACATCATAGAGAAAGAGATCGTATTGCCAGGTTTGCTCGGTATCCCCAGCGAACAGAATCGCGCAACCGTCCGGCGACCACGCCCAAACGCCGACCGTTCCCTGTTCCGAACCGACCCGGGTGACCTCCCCGTTGGCGGCATCGATCAACCCCAGTTGCCCCGCCATGCCGTTGCTCAGCATGATCTTGGCGGCAATCGTCTTTCCATCAGGCGACCACTGCGGTCCTTCGAAATCGACCAGTCCATCGGTCAGCTTGCGCGTGCCAGAATCGTCCGCGCCCACCAGCCAAACCTGCTGGCGCACATGGTTCAGGAAACCGCGGTTGTCCTGCTTGTAGTCGTAGCGGCGTACCACACGCACCTTTGGAGCGGCATCCTTGTCCAGTCCGTGATCGTCCGGATCGTCGGGGTCGAATGCGCTGGTGTAGGCCAGGGTGGTGCCATCCGGTTTCCAGGCGAGACCGCCGATTCCGCCTCGATGCCGCGCCAGCTCAGTTGCTTCGCCACCTTCGGCCGGCATGACAAAAACCGCGTTGCCAAACGCCCCTCGATCAGAGACGAACGCGACTTGCGACCCATCCGGCGACCAGCGCGCTTGCGACGAGCGTTTCCCTTCATCGGTGAAGATGCGCTGGTTACCGCCATCGGCATCGGCGATCCAGACCGCGCTCTGGCTATTGGCCGATCCTGGCTCGGCCCACGATTTGGTGAAGAGCAGTTGGCTGCCATCGGGCGATATCTGTGGATCTCCCGCGGTGACGATGTCGTAGATGATCGAATGCGGGGTAAGTCCCTTGGGCATGCAAGATCCTTTGCGTGATCGGTGCGGCGTTTGTTGTGCTATTCAGAACGGTATCGTTTCCACCCATCCGACACAATGGAATATCCGTCCTTGCCAAGGTCGTAGAGCAGGGACTCATGTCCACCTGTCGTAGTGGCGGGACCTGTGTCCGCCTGTCGTAGTGGCGGGACCTGTGCCCGCCAGCGGCCGAAGGCCGCCATTGCGTAGCCCACAGCCGGGTTTCCTATTCCAAGCCTTGTCGTCTGGAGACTCCGTTATCGGGCTTTGCCCGATTGGCGGCCACAGGTGCCGCCACTACCATGATCGACTAGACAACCTCCAAGTCGTTCACTCCCGGCAATTCTGGAAACGGCGCGTGCGGCTCGGCTTGATACCAAAATGCCGTAGAGGCGATATCGTCCTGTAACGGGAGATAGCGCCGTTTGCCTTCCAGCGTGGAGCGCCAACCGAGCGCCTGGATGGTGACGCGCAGTTCTTCCTTGAAATGGATCGGGTCGGGGATATGCCAGCGGTACATCCCGAAGCGCTGCTGGCTTTGATACAACCCATCCGGTTTGATCACCTGCGGCATCCCCAGAAACGGCGTCGAAAACGAACCGTATTCCCCTTGCGGGTGCTCGAAGTTCCACGCTCCGCCGAAATAGTCCTCGGTTCCGGTGCCGCAGATGGTCGGCCAGTCGCGGTCGCCATCGAGGTAAAATTTCACCTCGCCTTCGCCCCACCAGCCGTTGTTGTTCACGCCCCAGGCGATATAGGTGCCGACGTAGTGCCCCCGCCCTTTCACCCCATCGAGCAAGGTATGCACCTCCCCGTAGGGAAGCGGGTTGTTGCGCCGCCATTGCGCGTGGAAATACGCCGCATCGTCTGCGATCTCTTTCAACTCGTAGTCGATGGAGAAATAGAAGGATGCGATGTCATCCGGAGACAGGTTTTCGACCGTGATGCGCGCGCCTTTTCGGAATGGCATTGGCCAGTAGCTGTTGAATCCGCCCGCAGGATTGACCGCCACCGGAATCGAGCTGACATTGCAGCGCACGCACCACCCGGAGCAGAAGAAATCTCCCACCGGCGTCTCGACCGAGGGCGTTTCCTCGCCGTCCCAATACATACGCAGCACCAGTCGTCGCCATTGCGTGGGATGCACCGTCAACCAGATATGGGTGATCTCGCCCGGTTCCTCGATCTCGGCCAGCGTCACCGTTTCATGCCCGCCGATCGCGATATAGGGCGAGACTTTCCACCCCTGCCCGAGTTCGCGTGCTAATGCAGCCGCCAGCCCGTCGGTCGACCGTCCCCCACCCCCGCGCGCGCCGGTCGGATTCTCCGGACTGATGCTGC
>JBBQPB010000282.1:0-3280 GCA_038331435.1 Thermomicrobiales bacterium
TTCCGGAATGTGCTCTAGGAGGTGTCGCTAGTGGTGGCAAACGGGTCGTAGAGCGACGGATCGGGAGCCGTATAGGGGGCCCAGAGTACATCCGTGGCCGCCCAGCCGTCTTCGAAATGCAGTGTCAGCAACTCAACCGGCCCAAGCCGATCGCCGACCGGCACGATCATCGATGGTTCGGCGGGATCGAGCGCCGGAACCGCAATCCCCACGCCACCCGGTCCCCAGCTGATGATGCCGTTTCCTTTGTTAGGTAGCTCCAGCGTGCGCTCGCCGATCCCGGTTCGCACCCGAATATGCAGGGTCTTGCCGCGTTCCAGATATGCGAAGCGCACGCCATCCGGCGCCCAGATCGGACGCGACGGCGCCTGCGTTGGCGTCGTAACGGGAAGGATCGACTGGTCATCGATCGAAACGAGATAGACGGTGCTATCACGCAGGGCATTCCAATCTGAATCGCCGGTGGTCGTCCAGAGCAGCAGCGTATCCGCGCCCGGCGACCAGGAGATCGCGCGTGCATTTGCCGGCGTCGACGCAAGTAACGGCGTGGCTTCAAGAGACGTGACATCGATCGTCAGCAAGTCGTTGGCGCCGTGAGGCCCAATGCCAATCGCCGCCAGCCGGGTGCCGTCGCTCGACCAGCTTGGTGAAATCACGCCTGAGTTATCGGCTGGAAGTGGGAGGAGATGCGTCTTTCCAGATGTGAGATCGAAGAAGTGAAGGGTGGTGGACCGCTCCGAAGGATCTGCCGATGTCGGGCTGACGTACACGAGCTGCATGCCATCTGGGCTCCAGGCTGGCAGCGAGAGAATGGCGCCATCGTCGATCAAGCGCAGATTGCCGCCATCGGCATCGACGACGAAGAGGGCCGCGAAGCGTTCCGCCCCCGGAATTGCGGAGAAAAACGCGATCTGGGTTCGGTCAGGACTCCAGAGCGGAGCGGTTACCGGGACCTCATCCAGCACGAGTACCTCGTCTCCCCCGTCGGGTCCGATGCGGTAGAGCACGCCGTTGCGCGTATAGAGCAGGGGCGCGTGCGCCAGTCGCAAGTCCGTGAGCTTCGGCTCGTCCGGTGGTTCTCCGGTGAAGGCGGCCAGCGCGAGTGTTGCCCGTTCCACCTCCAGCCAATTGCGATTTGTGGTGGCTACCGTGGCCTCGCGCTCCAGATCTGACCGGAATCGCGTTTCCGCGTTCGCCAGAAGGTCGGCGGCATCGAGGTTTTCCGGCATTGCGGTAACCACCAATCGCAAGAGCTCGACGGCGCGCTTGTTCTCGCCACGATCCAGCGCGGACTGCGCATCCAGATAGGCGGCCTGATAGGGCGCCAGCAGTTGCTGGGTCGTGATCCGTTGCTCCGCAGCATCCTGATAACCGCCTGCCGCGCCGAATTGCATAATCGCGGCGGGGAGATTGCCGGTATCGAGCGCTGCTAACGCACGGTCGTAGGCTGTCGACTGCGCCTGCTGAACTTCCCAGGTCCGCCAGCCAACCAGCGCCATGACGCCGATCGCGAGCGCGAACGGCAGCAGGAGGAACCATCTCCTCCGGTCTTGCCGGTTGGCGGTGCGGCGCAGAGGCCAAACGAGTAGCGCGCCACACCCGCGACAGCGTGCGGTATCGAGCGGATTGAACGTGGCGCAACGCGTGCAAAACACCGGCGCTCTCCAAAATTGGGGTCGTTCTTCGTATCCTACTCCGTATGGAACGACTACAGGAACTCGACAAACGGCATGTCGTTGGTTGCGGCTTCATCCTCGCGATGATGTCCGCCCCCTTTATCGCGCTGATTTACGGCTTCGGTTTCGCGCTGGCGGTGCTAACGATCGGTCTCGTGCTGACTGCGTTCCTCGCGTTCGACGCACGCGACCAGGTCGATCCGTCACGCCGTCAGACTGTGATGCTTATGGCGGGAATCGCGTTAGCGTTCGCGATGTTGACCGGACTTGCAGCGATCAGCCAGTTTCAGTAGCCGTCACGATCCCGTCTCTCAGCGCGATGCCGATCACGGCTGGGCGAAATTGCACCCCCAGATCAGCGAGGATGTTCCGTAATTGCGCGTGAAAAGTCCTTGACACATCGTTAGATTTGGCATAAATTGATAAATAACTTAGATATACCGGTCGTGTAAACCGGCTGAGCTCCCACATTGCTTTACTGCCCGGCCGGGCAGCGCCCTCTCCCCGGTCGAAAACAAGAGAGATGCCGTGGCCTAAACGCCTCGGCATCTCTCGTTCTCGTCCGGGTAAGATGCGCACATGAAGCGATCACCCGACATTCCCGTCGTCACCGGCGTTCAAATGGCTGCGGTAGACCAGGCCATGGTGGCGGTCTGCGGCCTCGAGCTCTTGCAAGTCATGGAAACCGCCGGGCGTGCGGTCGCCGTTGTCGTCCGCCATCTCAAGCCCGGCGGGTCAATCGCGATCCTTTGCGGAAGTGGGGGTAACGGTGGCGATGGACTGGTCTGCGCTCGATACCTGGCTGGATGGGGATTCGGCGTCCAGTGTTGGCTGACAAAGGACGTCAACGAGCTGCATGGTCTGGCTGCGCATCAGCTCCAGATCTGTGAAAAGATCGGGATACCGATCGCCGGTCCCGAGACACCCATTGACTTTGCCGCGGTCGATCTGGTCGTGGATGCCATCTTCGGTTTTGGCCTCGCTGCTGCGCCAACCGGTCGGGCCGCCCAGTTGATCGAAGCCGCCAATCACTCGGGAGCGATGGCCATCGCGATCGACCTGCCTTCTGGCGTCGATGCGACGAGTGGAGTTGCGTATGGTCAGTCGATTGTCGCCGAAATCACGGTAACGCTCGGTTTGCCCAAGCAGGGGTTGCTGGCTGGCGACGGCCCAGCACAAAGCGGGCGGGTGATCGTGGCAGATATAGGAATCCCGACCGCAGCCTATGCCTCGGTCGGGATTGCCCAAACTGCTATCTTCGATTCAGCAGAGTTCATTACCCTGGACGGACGAACCTGGCCGAGCTAGCGGCGCGGTGCCCGATAGCCTGCAGCTTCTGCATCGACATCGCTGGCGAAACAGACATCCGGAATAGTTCGGTCGTAATGTCCACTCTCCGGCACGTAGTAGATCATCGAGTTCACTTTGGCTTTGACGGGATGCGCTTCTGGACAATTCTGCGAACCATCACCACGCACCCAGTCGGGATCGATCAGGCTCGCCGGCGCCGGATCCGCGACGATCGGCTTGCGCTTGGCCTTCGCTTTTACCGGGGCGATTTCCGCTTCTTCGATAGGAACTATCTCGACTTCGTCGACGGCAAC
>JBBQPB010000283.1:0-3273 GCA_038331435.1 Thermomicrobiales bacterium
CGCCGTGACGCGCTCAGGTAATCACGGAGTTAAGGAGCATTGAACCGATGGCTGAAGCTCCGGAGAAAGGACGCGCTCCCGTCTTACCCGCGACCATTGCTGCCTGCCTCTTCGATCTTGACGGTGTGCTGACCCAAACGGCAACGGTGCATGCAGCCGCTTCGAATGCTGCCAATTCGGCAACATTCTTCGCGATCTAGGGGGCTGGAGCGGACCGTTGCCATACTCTCGTGGAGACTTCTGGGGAACACCTGCGCCAATTTATCGCGGTGTGGGACAGATCGAACCATCCTTGCCATCCGGACAACTCACGCTGGCCGAAACTCTCAGCATCGTTGTGTACAGGTCGATGATGGCTACTGCCCTAGTGACACTCCTCGTTGCGGAGAAAGTCGGTGGCCGCCTCGCCGAGGCGTTTGGCGCCGAGCTGGATGCGGTCGACTGGCAGCGATGAGAAGCTGAGTCTTAGCTCGTTGGATTGGATATCGCCCACTGGATAAAACCACGAGCCGGGCAGGAACGCTACGTCGTGCTGGGCGGCGGTGACGAGCATCTGATTGGCCGAGATGTTTTCCGGCAATCGAATCCAGAGAAAGAATCCGCCCCCTGGGACGTTCCATTCGATCTCCGACGGCATCGAGGCGGCCAGTCCCTCCAACAATACATCGCGCCGCGCGCCGTAGAAATCACGCAGTCCCGCAACATGCACGTCGAGGAAGTCCGTTGCCGCGTGATAGACCGTGCGCGTGGCCATGCGGTTGCTATGGATGTCTGTCCCTTCTTTGGCCATGAGGAGGAGATCCAGCATATCCGGGGGCGGCACCATCCAGCCGACACGGAGACCTGGAGCGATGGTTTTCGAGAACGAACCGAGATACACCACCGATGGGTGGTCAGCCCGGAGTGCGGGTGCGGGCGGCTGGTCATACCAGAGCTCGCCGTACGGGTCGTCCTCCAGAATGAGCAGATGGCGCCGCTCAACCAGCTCGAGCAAGGCTGCGCGACGCGCTGGCGAGATCGAGGCACCAGTTGGATTCTGGAAGGCTGGAATGGTGTAGAGCAACTTCGGTTTGCGCTCGATCCGGTCGAGCCGTTCGTCCAGCGCGGCAACATCGATGCCTTCGTCGTCCATTGGAATGACAACGTAGTCGACCTCGTACGCATCGAACGTTTGCATGGCGCCGATATAGGTCGGTCCTTCGACCAGAATGGCATCACCGGGATCGAGCATGAGCCGGGCGATCAGATCGATCCCTTGCTGGCTTCCATTGGTGACCATGATTTCGTCTGGGCTTGCGTAAATGCCGCGCACGGACATCCGTTCGGCAATCAGCTCACGCAGCGGCGCGTAGCCGGCGAGCTCGCCATAACCAAGATTGCCAGGAGCTTCCGTCCATGCTTTGACCGCGGCTTCCTGCAACCGGGCAAAGGGTTGCACTTCCACATTCGGAGCACCGTCGCCGAAATAGATCGCGTCTGGGCGATCCTGAATCAGATCGGTTGCCTCCGACCATGGTGAGCTTTCGAATGCGCGCGCCCGGGACGCGCGCATGCGGAGATGATTGGCAACCCGACTCGTTCCCTGCTGACTCATGAACCGAAGACCGTCTCCACTCGCTCGCCAAAAAGACGGGCCGAACCCACCAATCGGTCTGTTCCGAAGCAGGTCTCGCGATGATATGGGCGGGACAGCTGACCGTCAAACGGAATGATGATCACCGGACGTATAATTCGATACGAGAATTTGCGCGAAATAAAGTTAAACTAGCCAGGACCAATGCAAGTCACCTCAGCGCATGGCTTAGGAGGAATTCCCGAGCTAGGAGAAGACACCATGCCCCTCGCTGTTTCCCGCCGCCGGCTGATCTATGCTGCAGGAAGTGTTTCCCTGTTCCCATTTCTTGCCCCAATTGCAGCACGGGCAAGCACCGGAACAGCCGTTGTGACCACTGACGTCCTTCGAATACGTAGTGGCCCCGGCACGACGTTCTCGATCATTGGACAACTCCTGAGGGGAGCCAGCGTGACGGTGCTGGAAGGACCGACATCAGACTTTTACCACGTTCAACAGGGCAATCTCGACGGGTGGATCTCCGGTGCGTATATTGATGTGACCCTTGATGCCACGAATGCGCCCCCCGCTACCGGAACTGTTACCTCACGACTCAACCTCCGCATCGGACCGGGAACCTCGTATGCTGTGATGACTGTCATGCCAGTAGGCGCGACCGTAACGATCGTCTCCGGTCCGGCTGCCGGTTGGTATCAGGTGACGTACCAGGGCAGGTCGGGATGGGCAAGTGCGCAGTATCTTTCTATCGAGAGCACTCCCCCCCCGGGTGAACCGACTGGCTCAGGCATTGCCAGCGTCCGGCAGAGCTTGAATCTCCGCAGTGGTCCGGGAACGAGCTATCCCGTGCAGCTCGTCCTACCTTCCGGCGCAACAGTTTCGATTTTGTCGAATCCCGGGTCGGGCTGGGTGCAGGTCACCTATCAAGGCATCACCGGTTGGGCAAGTGCGCAATACCTCACGATCGGAGATGGTTCGAGTCGAACTGCGACAATCGCGACCGACGCGCTGAACCTTCGCGCGGGGGGGTCGACCTCCACTGCGGTTCTTGGCCAGATGTTGTATGGCGAAACGGTCGAGATTGCATCGTCGAACGGCGATTGGTATCGCGTCAACTACCACGGGAAAGACGGTTATGCCTTCGGCCCCTATCTCACCTTCGGGGGGCCGTCTGCCTCGATGTGGGTTCCGGAACACCAGCAGCAACACAGTCTCAGCTGTGAATACGCTTCGTGTGAGATCGCTACAGCCGGCCTGGGCAAGAAGGTCGCTGAAGATAAGTTTATTCCTGTGGTTGGCATCGATCCCAATCCCCATCGCGGGTTTCGAGGCAATATCGATGGAACCTTTATCTACGGTTACGAGGACTACGGCGTCTACCCCAAACCCCTGGTGGCCGCGCTCCCGCAATTCGGATTCATCGGCCGAGAGCTCGTGGGCGGCAAGACCGAGCTGATCTCTGAATTGGCGGCCCATCATCCCGTTGTCGTTTGGATCGATCTCGGCTACACGTCGAGTTTCATGTACGACATCAACGGCGAACTGGTGCTGATGGCAACCAAATCTCACGTCGTCTGCGCGTACGGCTACAACGATGAAGGCGTCCTCGTCTCCGACCCAGATTCGTCCCGCCGCAAGCGCGTGATCCCCTGGAGCAACTTTATGCGCATGTGGAACAGCATGGACCAGTATTCGCTTGCGGT
>JBBQPB010000284.1:0-3268 GCA_038331435.1 Thermomicrobiales bacterium
CGACCCGGATCTTCTGCTCGATTCCCCCGACGCCGCTATTGCCGAGCTGGAGGACGCCTTCTTCCTCGGGTTGCGCGGAATCGTGGATATGACCCCTGCCGACTACGGTCGCGATCCAGGCGCCATTTTGTGGGTAGCGCAGCGGGTACCCGTGCATGTCATTGTAGTTACCGGGCATCACAAGCATCTGCACGCTGCCCCTTGGGTAGGCGACAAGTCCGTCTCCGAAATAGCCGCACAAAACGTCGATGAGATTCGCAACGGAATCGGCGGAACATCGTTGCGCGCCGGGGTGATCAAAGCAGGCACCAGCTTGAATGAGATCACCGAGGTCGAGAAACGTGTGCTTCAGGCGGCTGCGCAAGCACACCTGGCAACCGGGACGCCGATCTCAACCCATACCGACAAGGGGACCATGGCCCTGGAGCAAATAGCGGTGTTGCAGAAGGAGGGCGTCTCGCCAGACCGAGTCATCATCGGTCATCTCGATTTTGCCCTGGATGAAAACTATCTCCTGCGCGTGTTGGACACCGGCGCGTTCGTTTCTTTCGATCAGATTTCCAAGACCAAATACGCCTCGGACGAAGCGCGAGCGTCCATGTTGATGAAATTGACTGCGCGCGGCCATCTCAGCCAACTGCTGATTTCTGGTGATTTGGCCCGCAGGTCGTATTGGCTGGCATATCGAGGCGCTCCTGGCTTTCGCTATCTGATCGAATCCTTTCCCGTACTGCTCATGGAAGCAGGGCTCTCCGCAGCCCAGGTCCGCACGATTCTGGTCGACAATCCGGAAATAGCACTTACGACCCAAGCTCCAAATTAAGCTTCCGCCGTACAATACGCGCTGTATTGGATCGTTGCGGTAACCAGGCTGCACGGCAATAGGGGGAACATGTATGGCAACACTTTCCGCATGGCTGTTCGACACGCCGGATGGAGCGGCGCAGGCTGAGAGCCTGCTCCTCGATTTGCAGAAGCAGCAGATTCTGGTAGTACAGGACGCCGCCACGGTGAGCTGGCCGGAGGGCCAGAAGAAGCCGAAGACAAAGGAGCTGACCAGCGGTGGCTGGGTCGGCGCCAGCATGGGTGGGCTCTGGGGCCTCCTCTTCGGCCTGCTCTTCTTCATTCCGTTGCTCGGTGTGGCGATCGGCGCCGGCATCGGTGCACTGATGGGGCACTTCGCCGACCACGGCATCAGCAAGGACTTCATCGATTCGGTGAAAGCCAAGGTCGTTCCCGGAACCTCGGCCCTATTCCTCATGTCTTCCAACGCCAACACCGAAAAGGTGGCTGAGGAAGTGAAAAAGTCCGGTCTCAAGGCCGAGCTGATTCAGTCGAACCTGAGTGACGAGCAGGCCGATGAGCTTCGCAAGACCCTCAGCACCGGCGAGTAAATCGCCTCACATCGCTACGATGACGAACGCGGCCGGAATCGGCCGCGTTTGTTTGTTTTTGGGAGTTCTCGATGGATCAAACCCAACCTGTCAGCGCGCTGATCTTCGATATGGACGGTCTGCTGGTCGATAGCGAGGGGTTGGCATCCGACGCCATGGACCGCCTGCTCGACGAGTATCAGCTTGACCGCAAACCGGAGATCCACGACAAGCTGCTGGGACGGCGCCTGGTCGAGGCGCTGGCGATCGTGCGCGATGGGTACGGAATGGACGTGGACGTCGAGATCCTCATCGCACGCTACAGCGTTCTGCGCATCGAAGCACTTCGGGGCTCGGTGAAAGCCATGCCCGGCGCAAACGAAATCATCGCGCGAGCAAGGTTGGCGGGACTCCCGATTGCGCTGGCTACGTCCGGAATGCGCATTCACGCCGACATCTCTCTGGGTGAGACGGGTCTTGCCGAATTGTTCGATTCTGAAACGACCGGCGATGAGGTGACTCGCGGCAAACCAGCGCCCGATCTTTTTCTGTTGGCAGCCGAACGGCTGGGAATCGAGCCAGCGCAAGCGGTCGTGCTGGAAGATTCGCCGTTGGGTGTCGAAGCGGCGAAGGCAGCCGGAATGCGCGCAATTGCCGTCTTGGGTCACCCGGAGCGAAGTGTCGATTTCCCTGTGCCCCCAGACGTGATAGTCGAGAATTTGGATGAGGCGGCCGCCTGGCTGGGACTGCCGCAACTCGGACCGGCAGAGTAAACCAACTCGTAACGACGCTTATGGGCTGTCTCAGGTAAGATTCAGCAACTGTTCGCTTTGGAAGCTTTCGTATTTGCTGGACGACCGCGTATGACGGTTCGGGTTTTTATCCAGTCAGGACGCCTGTTGCCGGGTCCCCCGCAGGCCGGGGACCTGCCGGCCGAGCGCATTTTCATCCACGCGTCGGACGTTCCCGAATTCTGGATCGAAACCGAAAGCGAATCTGTCCCTGCCATTGGCCGGGTCGTATCCTTCGCCCTGTCTCGTCCGCTCGACGTTGGCTTCGAGCGCATCGTCGGCACCGTCGAGCGGAAGCTCAACAAGAGCAGCCGTTGAGGCTTTCTTTCTAAAGAACGTCGTGACGCGCGAACCTGCCCCTCGTTGGAGACCGCACCAACCCTGGTCATCGTTGAGCGCGTAGCCGCTCTCTGGTTACGATGCGCTGCCCATCGCAATTCGAGCGTGAGCGTGCCTTTTTCCGATGGAGTCGAATAGCATGAATACTACGAATTTCAATGCATACAAAGGACGAGTCAAATGACGGTGGGTAAGAGTGGAACGGTGGATGCCGTAATCATTGGCGCTGGCGCAGCTGGACTCGGTGCGGCGAAATCGCTCCAGGCAGCAGGGAAATCGTTCGTCGTCCTGGAAGCGATGGAGCGTTCCGGCGGCCGCGCCTGGACCGATACCGGAACCTTCGGGGTTCCGGTCGACTGGGGATGCCACTGGCTGCATTCCGCATCGATCAACCCGATGCGCCAATACGCCGACGAGCTCGGTGTTGCCTACCTCGACGGTCACGTTCCGTCGCGCGTGGCAGAAAAGTGCGCACTCCTGCCCGAATCCGAATCGGAGATGCTCATGCAGGAGCTACACAAGCTCTATGAACGCGCACTGTGCGCTGGCAACGACGGTATTGACGTTCCGCTGAACGATGTGATCGATACCTCGAGCCTGGCATATTCGCTCTTCGAATCTGGTGTGCAGGCGGAGTGGGGCTTCAGCCCAGCGCAGGTCTCGACGCTCGATGCCGCTCGGTACAAGGATACGGATCAGAACTGGGCGGTCGCCGATGGCTACGGCGCGCTGGTGCAAAAGGTTGCCACTGGAATCCCGGTGTCC